>DAOTXI010000615.1:0-6204 GCA_034435475.1 Anaerolineales bacterium | reverse complement strand
CGTTTGCGAATCCGCTCCCAGACGTGGGTGAGATGCGAACCGTCTTCTGCGATGGCGAAAGGCTTGAGGCTAGCTTTCAGCCCATTGATCTGAGTCTCGTTGAGGAGCGGAGGTCCAGAGAGAATCATCTTCTGAATGAAATTCGGATGGTCGTGCGCCATCTGCACGGCGATCGCTGAACCTGAGTGATGCCCGAATATAAAACAAGACTCCACGCCAAGCTGGCGCAGAGCGGCATAAAGGGAGTCTGAAATATAGCGGATGCTGAATCCGCTGGGAGGTTGGAAAGAGGCGCCGAATCCTGGGTTGTCGAGGGCGATCGTGTGGAAGTCGTCTTTGAGCAGAGTCATCATCCGCTCGAACATCATCCCAGAACTGGCGGTTTGATGAAGCAGGACAAGCGGCGCGCCAGAGACACGCTTTACCTCACGATAATGGACTTGCCCCTCGGATGTTTCGGCATAGCCTTTGCGGATAATTGACATCTCTCTCCAGAATGTTATAATGTTATAACATTTGGTAGGTTTGGTCAAGATGAAAATTATCTAATTTGACGGCTGACCATAGACCGCCGACGCTCATCAACGGTCTGCCGTCCACGGTCGGCGGTCGCATTTCAAAAGGAGACCTCCCAATGACAGACCAACTCGGCTACAGAAAAAAATTCGGCGTGATCATTCCCAGCACGAACACCATTGTGGAACCTGAGTTCTACCGCATGACCGTGCCAGGCGTCACGCCGCACATCTCGCGCATTCACATCCGCGATCAAAAACTGGATAGCGACGAAGCCTTTGTGCGCCTGCTCGAACAAATCCGCGTGGAAATTCAATACGCCGTCGAGCGTGTGATGACCGCCGAACCCGACTATATGGTGATGGGCATGAGCGCCGAAACCTTTTGGGACGGCGTGGAAGGCAACCGCAAATTCACCAGGATGATCTCCGATTGGGCGGGCGGACTCAAAGTGGCAACGGGCGCCGAAGCCTGCGAACGCGCCCTGAAATTATTCGGCGTGAAGAAAATCGGCGTGGTGACCCCCTACCAACCCATCGGCGACAAGAACGTGACGCGCTTCTTCAACGATCTCGGTTTCGACGTGACCGCCATCAAGGGCTTTCGCTGTCCCACCGCGATTGCGATTGCCAACGTCTCGCAGGATGAACTTCGCAACGCATTAATCGAAGTCAACAAAGACGCCGATGCGCTGGTGCAGGTGGGAACGAACCTGAGCATGGTCAGTCTTGCCGACGAAGCCGAACGCTGGCTGGGCAAACCTGTCATTGCAATCAACGCGGCAACGTATTGGATGGCGCTGCGCGATAATGGGATTACAGATAAGGTGTATGGGTGCGGGAGTTTGTTGAGGGAGCATTAAAGAGTTTCAGGTTCCAAGTTTGAAGTTCCAAGTTTCAGGTGTCAGGTTGACCGCCGACGGCAGGACACACACACGTTCGGCGGTCGGTCGTCCGCGGTCGTTCCTCAATCGTCAATCCAAAATCGAAAATCAAAACGGTCTCGGCGTCTCGCCCAACTCTAAACTAATCCACTTCAACTCGGTGAAATGCTCCACCGAATATTTTCCGCCGCTTCTGCCAATGCCAGACATGCCATAGCCGCCAATCGGCGCCATCGGGTCCGATTGGAATGAGTGCGCGCCAACATGCACCGAGCCGCAGCGGATTCGCCGCGCCGCGGTCATGCCGCGCACGAGATCATTGGTCAACACGCCTGCGCTCAAACCGTAATCGCTTTCGTTTGCAATCACGATCATCTCTTCAAACGATTCAACTTCCATCACCATCGCCACGGGACCAAACGTCTCTTCATCCCAACACGCTCCAGAACGCGGCGGGTTGTAAATCACTGTGGGTTGAAACACCAAACCATTGTGAACTTTTCCGCCTGTGAGAATTTCCGCGCCGCCGTCTTTCGCCGCCTGCACATGGCGCAACACTTTATCAATTGCCCGCTGATTGATGAGCGGACCATACGCCGTTTTCTCATCACGCAAATCGCCAAGGTGTAAACTCGCCGCCTTTTTCGCCAGCGCCTCCGCAAACGCGCGTCCGTTCGGCGCTTCGACCAACATGCGCGCGCTCGACATGCAAATTTGCCCGCCATGCGTAAACGCTCCCACTGCCGCGATCTCTGCCGCCTTGGTCACGTCCATATCGTTCAACACCAACAGCGGATTTTTTCCGCCGAGTTCCAACTGCATCCGCTTCATGGACTGAATCGCAATCTCGCCAATTTTCACGCCCGTCGCTGTTGAACCCGTCAACGCGATGCCATTTATTTTTGGATGCTTCGCCAGCGGGGCCCCACACTCTGCGCCGAATCCCGTCACCACATTAAAGACTCCATCGGGAAGCCCCGCCTCATGCATGACCTTCGCCAGCTCCACCGCGATAAGCGGAGTCTCCTCTGACGGCTTCGCAATCACGGCGTTGCCTGCTCCCAATGGAAAGACGATCATCTTCGCCAGCAGAACCAACGGCGCATTGAACGGCGAAATCGCCAGCACCACCCCCACAGGCTCGCGCACCACCATTGACATGCGGTGCGGCTTCTCGTTTGGCAGTGTATCCGCATACATGCGCCGCACTTCCCCCGCCGCAACTCTCAACACCGACGCCGTGTACAACACCTCATACTTCGCCTTCATCACCGCTGAACCGCTTTCATCTATAAGTAGATTCAGCAATCGGTCATAATTTGCTTCGACGTTATCCGCACACTTTAGCAGGATTTTCTCGCGCTCATACGGTGGCAGCGACGACCAATGCTCGTACCCCTTCCGCGCAGACGACACCGCCGCCTCCACATCCGCCTCCGTCCCCCGCGCGGCATGACCGAGAATCTCGCCCGTCATCGGCGCGTAACTGGGAAAGGTCTCACCATTGGCGGCAGGGACTTCGCGCCCGTGAATGAAGTGACCAAAAGTCTTCATGTCTAATGTCCTTTTCAAAACGACCGCAGACCACCGACGGTAGACCATCATTCAATCGCGGTCAACGGTCAGTCGTCTACGGTCAATCTCCATTTACTAATTACCAATCGCCATTTACCAATTAAATCCGCTCTTCCAACATACTCGCCCGCAGCAAATACGCCCGCGCCTTCGCAAGGTCACGCGCCGCCTCTGAAAGCGACCTGTTCCGCCGCTCGCGTTCTTCTTCGGCGCTCATGACCATGTTGTTGTATTGCTGGTCAGTATAGAGTTGCACCGACTCAACCGCATACTGCCTGCGTTCGTTCGAGTAATCATCCAAGATGGAATCCGCTTCTCCGTTTCGTATCCGCTCCAACTTCTCCGCCAAATTCGCCGCGTCGTGGATTCCACTGTTCATCCCCATGCCGCCCGACGGGTTGTTGTTATGCGCCGAGTCGCCCACTAAAATCGCCCGCCCCACACGGAAAGTATCCGCCACACGCTGATGAACGCGATAGAGTTGAGTGGTCTTGATGATATACGGCGGAACCTCACCAAAGAAATTAGAAATTCTGCGGCGCAAATTCCCCTCTTGCATAGCTGACGCCTCGTTCTCATCATCCGTCATCCGAAAAACAACTCGCACAACATCAGGCAGGTTCAAAATGATGACCCATTCCTGCGGGTCGAAGATGTAACAGACTTGCGCCGCGCCTGGGAGCAGGTCTTCGGTCTTCAAGTCACTGCCGATGAGTAAAAATCTGTCTTCGTACGTCTTGCCTTTGAAACCAATATCCAATTGTTTTCGCACCACACTATGCGACCCATCCGCGCCGATGATATACGCGCCTTCGCGTTCGACAATTCCACTGGCGGTTTCAAAGCGTGCCGTGACGTGTGTGCCGTGGTCGGTGAAGTCAATGAGTTTATGCCCCATGTGAACTTTGCCCGCAGCAGTTGACTCAACCGCAGGCTTCAACACGCGCGTAGCAATGTGTTGCGGACACTGCAAACGATACGGGTAGGGAGTATCGTCTGAAATGCAACCATAATCAAAGTCCGCGATGAGGCGGCGCGGAGCGCGTTCCCAATACTGCAAGCGATTCACCTTGTATCCGTGCTGAATAATCTCATCCACCACGCCCCACTCTTTGAACATCTCAAGGGTCTTCGGGTGAAAGGTGCTCGCGCGGATTTGCGTGTTGAGTTCCGCGTCCATTTCGAAGACTTCAGCGGGAATACCTTTGCGGGCAAGCGCCAGCGCCAGCGAAAGCCCCACAGGACCCGCGCCCGCAATCAAAATCGGAAATTCATTACCCATACAAACCAATCTCCAATCTCAAATCACCAATTACCATTTGCCACTCACCAATGGCTCCGTCAGCTTCCACGGTCTGCCATGCAGCACATCCGTCTTTTGCGAAACCATCTTATTGACACAAGCCGCGGGATGAATCTCGGCAATGGTCAGCCCATCGCCCCGCGCCATCGTCGTCACTGGATAATTGATATTGCCATCGAACGGTCGGTTCTTCCATTCCGTCCACAACGTAAAATCTTCCGTGATCGCGTAAATGCCGCTGTCGCTTTTACTCGCCACAATTACATTCATTCTATTTTCAGCCGCGCGTTCTTTGAAGCCCAACTCCCCTTCCCACTTTTCCAAAATCATCGTCGGCGCCGCAACGACCTCAACATCTTTCAACGCCGCTAGTCGAAACGTCTCCGGGTAGATCGCATCATTCCCAACCACAAGCGCCGCGCGCCCCCACTCCGCATCGAACACATTCACCACATCGCCCAACTTCGACCACGCATGCCTGCCCGATTTGTGCAGCTGCATTTGCTTCAACACAATGCTATCACGATTGAACATCACCCCCACATGCGCCCCATCTTCCACAATCGAAGTCGCCGCATAACAATCCTTCATCGCCGCTTGCAAAGCACGAATCATCTCAACCGATTCTTTTTCCGCGCTTTCCAAATTCGTGATGTGGAATAACTCTGGAAAGACAATTAATTTAACTCCAGCCTTTTCCCCCTCCGCAATCATCTTCAACGCGAAATCAACCGCCTCTTTGCCCTGACCTGAAACCTGCCCCACTCCCGCAAGCATGGACTCAACCCCAGGCTTTTTCCTGCCACTTTGTGACTCCACCCCAAGCGGCGCATACAACTCCGGTCTGCGCGTGGACAAAATATCCGTGCCATCGGGGCGCAGTTTATTATCGGCTTCGCTCAAGTCAATATCCGCAAAAACCACCGCTTCGCCTTTCATCGGCGCTTTGGCTAAGACCGTCCCATCGGGCGCCACGATCTGACTCTCGCCCGCGCCTTCGAGAAAGCTCGGGTCAATCTTGAGTCGCGCCGCCACCGCTTCGCGCATCTCTTCTGGCACAAGCGACCCAACCTTATTCGCCGCAACAACAAAGATCTTATTCTCCGCCGCCCGCACAGGGATATGCAGCGACGCTTCATCATGCGCGAAGGAATTCAGGCTATTGAGCAACATCTGCGGACGTCTCACCGCCAGCGCCCGCGCCACTTCGGGAATGACGCCATCCATGCAGGCGTACATGCCCACCCGCCCAAACTCTGTTTCTAAAATCGGCGCAATGGTCGTGGACTTCTCTAAAAAGTTATTCTCATTGCCCATCAAAATCTGTTTGTCGGTCAACCCGACTACATTCCCCGTTGGGTCGAACAAAATATTCGTGCCTGAAACTTTGCCGTCATCTCGTTTCAACGTAACGTTGATCTTGATATAGCAGTTATGTTCTTTGGCTTTCCTGCCTATCGCGTGGATAAAGTCATCGTCGAGCGAAACAGCCACCCCGTAGCAATGAGCCGCATCCCTGTACCAGGCGATGTGATTCACAAATTCAGGCAGCGCCATCACATCCGGCTTGACCTTCGCCGCTTCGTCAATCATCCGCAGACAGGTTTGCAGGTTCGCCGCCACGTTATCCGTCACCGCAAACTGCACCGCCGCCGCTCGAATTTTGGGTTTACCAGCCAAAGTCCGCCTCCAAGGCTAAATGTTATAATGTTATAACAATATACCGCAATGAGGCTTTTTTTGTCAACAAATCGGGACGAAACAAGCGGCAGAGGGAAATCTCTGCCGCCATTGATTCGAGCATTCCGCTGACCTGGCTTCGTTTTATTTCGTCACATCATACCCCGCCGCCTGATGCAGATTTTTCTGCATCGTCCCTGCAGGCGTAATCTTCACGACGAAATTCCGCAGCGCGCACAACAGCGGA
>DAOTXI010000614.1:0-2857 GCA_034435475.1 Anaerolineales bacterium | reverse complement strand
CGTTTGCGCATTAAGACCCCGAAGGGAGCAGAGCCCAAGCCTGTGGCGGAAGTGGTAGCCGAGATTGCGCGTTCTTTCAAGTGGAATGGGTCCATCGGTGTGGGATTCCCCGCCCCCATCAAACATGGTGTCGCGCTCATGGCGGCGAACGTTTCGGAAAAATGGGTCGGCATCAACGCAGACGAATTGCTCTCAAAGGCGACGGGCTGTTTATGCCGGGTTGGGAATGATGCCGATGTGGCTGGCATGGCTGAGATGGCGTTCGGCGCGGGCAGGGGGCAAAACGGCACGGTCATCATGATCACACTGGGCACGGGCATCGGTTCGGCGATCTATTACAACGGTCACCTACTGCCAAACACCGAGTTTGGTCATCTTCAAATGGACGGTATGGACGCCGAACACCGCGCCTCGGATGCGGCGCGCCAGGCAAAGGATATGTCCTGGAAGAAATATGCCAGACGCCTGAATGAATACCTGAATGAAATGGAAAAATTATTCTGGCCAGACCTGTTCATTATTGGCGGGGGAATCAGCAAATATCATGAAAAATACCTTCCGTTGATAAAATTGCAGGCAAAGATCATCCCTGCGCAGTTCCAAAACGAAGCGGGGATCGTGGGTGCGGCGCTTTTCTCGCAGGGTGGGGTGATCAAGTTTCCGCAAAGGTAGACTCCTTTACGCGATCTTTACACTATATTTGAATATTCTCAATATAGAAAAACTACACTCCGACCATAAAATTCCTGGAGGCATTTTATGGTCACCTTGTTCGATAAACGTATTCGTCTCTTTCGCCCGCGCACGATCTGGATTCGGCGGGTGGCGCAGTGGTTCTTCTTCCTGTTGATCGCGTTGATCGTGCTCAATCACTCGCTGGTCGAAAGCGGCGGCGGGATTCCCTTCCTCGCTTCGGCTTCACTGCATGGGGTGTGTCCCTTCGGCGGCGTGGAAACGCTCTACACCTATTTCGCCAGCGGATTATTCGTCGCAAAAATTCATGACTCTTCTTTGGTCCTGACAGCTATCGTCCTGATCATGTCCTTCCTGTTCGGACCAGTCTTCTGCGGTTGGATTTGTCCGCTTGGAACGGTGCAGGAATGGGTGAGCAAGATCGGCAAAAAATTGTTCAAGCGCCGCTTCAATCATTTTGTTCCACTCAAGCTGGATAATGTCCTTCGCTACTTGCGCTATGGGGTTTTGGTTTGGGTGCTGTATGTCACTGCCATCAGCGGAAGCCTGCTCTTTGAAGCTTATGACCCCTACTTTGCCCTCTTCAATTTCTGGAGCACCGAAGTGGCGTGGACTTCTCTCGCTGTGCTCGGTACGACGCTGGTGCTTTCCATTTTTGTGGAACGTCCATGGTGTAAATATGCCTGTCCGTACGGCGCTGTGTTAGGAATTACCAATCTCTTCCGTGTCTTTTCCATCAAACGGGCTGAGTCCACTTGCAAGGCAGATGGCGCTTGCTCGATCATGTGCCCGATGAACATTCAGGTCGATACGGTCGAGACCGTGCGCGATCATCAGTGCATCTCCTGTTTGGAATGCACATCCGAAGCCATCTGCCCGGTTGCCAGGACCGTGGTCTTCACCAGTGGAGGTGTGAAATGACGCTGACATCCAAGCCCCTGACTGTGATGGTATTCGTGCTTTTGTTCGGTGGAATAGCCTTCTCTTCGATGATGGGGTGGTGGGTGACCGAGTCCACAAAGGAACCGGCGACCTTTACCGAAGGCGAATTTGCCGGGCTGGCGAACCCGGCGGATATCCGCGGCTCGTACACCTTTGGCGATATTGCCAACTCGTTTGATGTATCGCCTGAAATCCTTGTGCAAGCCTTTGGCGTTTCCACTACCGACCCAGCCGCCTTTGCAGTGAAAGACCTCGAAGCCATCTACTTGGAAAGCGGATACGAAATCGGCACCAACTCGGTGCGCATGTTCGTGGCGTTCTATACAGGTCTGCCCTTTGACCTGACCGTTGAAGAAACAGTCCTGCCACAATCTGCCACGGATATTCTGCTGGCAAAGGGTAATCTTACGCCTGAACAGATTTCCTACCTTGAAACGCATACCGTGAATATTGGCGAACCTGCGCCTGCCGTCGAGCCTGTGACAGAGTCAACACCTGCCGCAGAAGAAACCCATGTAGAGTCTACAGAAGATTACATCGTCAAAGGCAAGACCACCTTTGGCGACCTAATTCTGTGGGGCGTGCCGAAGGAAACGATCGAAACCATCATCGGTGCGGACATGCCCGACCCGGCAATGAAGGTCAAAGATTATGCTTCTGCCACTGGACTGGACTTTGAAACCATTAAGATCACCCTGCAAGTTGAAGTAGATAAAGTCAAACCATAGTGTGTTTAAAAAACATGACTCACCCCGAAATTAAGGTCTCGAGGGTGAGTTCGTTTTTAAGTGCAAATGGGACGCGGATAAACGCTGAAAACGCGGACTTTTAAACCTTTTCCGCGTAAATCCGCGCTTGTCCGCGTCCTAATGATGTTTGTATGTTTTCTATGGCGCGGTAATTTCGCTGTTCAGTGTGGACAAAAACTCGATGATCGCATTAAGTTGAGTCTCGCTCAAGTTTAGCGGCTCCAATTCGTTGTGACCAGCAGGCGAAGCGGGCGCAGTGTTGTAGTGATTCAAAACCGTTTGCAGGGTGGTGAATTGACCGGCGTGCATGAAGGGCGCGCGTGTGGTCACGTTGCGCAGGCTGGGCGCTTTGAAGGCGCGTTCCAATTCTTCACCTTCGGCAACCATAAAAGTCAACTCGTCACATTCGTTTGGCTCGGCGTCACTGTATGCGCTCAAGCAATTGAATTCATCGGCAAGCACATCTTGCGCGC
>DAOTXI010000613.1:0-3714 GCA_034435475.1 Anaerolineales bacterium | reverse complement strand
AGTTTGCTGAGGATGTTGCTGACATGTCCCTTTACTGTATTCTCGCTGATGACGAGTTTCTCCGCGATCTGGCTGTTGGATAGCCCGTTGGCGATCAATTTCAGCACATCCGTCTCGCGGTCGGTCAACTCGGTGAAGAGGGGTTGTTCCTCGCCGTTCTCGCCGCGGATGTTTTGTAGGACGCGTGAAGCCACTACCGGGTGCAGGGTTACTTCTCCCTGCACGGCACGATGCAGGACCTCCACAAGTTTATCCATCTTCATGTCTTTGAGGATGTAGGATATCGCGCCCGCCTTCAACGCCGGGAAGATGTGCGCGTCTTCGTGATAAGAGGTCAGCACCACCACCTTGGTGCGCGGACTGATCTGTCGAATGCGGCGCGTGGTTTCGATCCCATCCATACCCGGCAGGATCAAATCAAGCAGGACAATATCGGGGATCAACTCGGCGACCATGCTCAAAGTCTCCTCGCCGGACGAAGCCTCACCGACCACCTGAAAATCGGATATTTTTTCCAGGTACGAGCGGATTCCGCTCCGAACCACTTCATGGTCGTCGGTGATCAAAATACTCATGCGATGATGTTTCATTTTGTCGCTCCTGTGACTGTCTTCAAAGGAATTTGAACAAAGATGCGGGTTCCCTGCCCCGGCGCGCTTTGCACTTGGAATGTTCCGCGGATGCTGCCGATCCGTTCGCGCATCGAACGGAATCCCAGCCCGGTTGCCTTCTTGTTAATGTCGAATCCACAGCCATCATCCGCCATCACCACTTGAAGCAATTCGTCGTTATACACAAGCGAAAGGTCCACCCTGCGGGCGCGGCTATGGCGCGATACGTTTGCCAGCGCCTCCTGAATGACGCGATAAACCGCCTGCTCCAGGTCGAGGGGAAGTTCCCGCTGGTTCTGGATCGAAAGATTGATGATGGCGTCGTTGCGGTTTTCCCATTCGAAGATGTACTCCCTCAAAACGATTGGCAGACCTTTTTCCTGCAATGCGATGGGGTAGATCTCTTGAATCAGAAAGTTTAACTCCTGAATCACTTCGTAGACGAGATTTTCCGCCTCACTCAGGTGCGGGTCCGCTCCCTGCGGGACGGCTCCCGCCATGCCGTTGACGGTTCCCAACTGCGCCAGCGCAGCAAAGGCTTTTTGTTTGGCGCTGTCATGCAGGTCGCGGGCGAGGCGGTTGCGTTCCTCCATCACCGCCAGTTCGCGGGTCTGGTCGAACAACTCCATGTTGGCGATTGCCATCGAGGCGCGGTTGACCAGCGTTGTGAACAGGCGGATCGAATCCTTTGTCAACGCATTCGGGCGGGTGTATGACACATTGAAGATCGCCACCACGCGTTCATCCACCACAATGGGGAAATGGGCAAAGGATTGAATCCCTTCCCTTGCGATCATCTCGCGCAGGTCTGGGCGGATGCTTTCCGGTTCGATATCCGCAACGACGACGGGGACGCCGGTTATCATCGCCAGCCCGATCTTTCCCTCGTCGCGGTCATAACGCATAACGGCGAGCGATTCGGGCTGGAAGCCCTGGCTGATGCGCGGCATGATCTTGCGCTTTTCCTCGTTCCAGGCGAGCACCGCGCTCCGATCTGCCTGAAGCATCGAGACCGAAACGTTGACCAGGGTCTGGAAAATCTGGTTGAGGGTCACGCTGCGGATGATCTTTTCGTCGGCTAAGTAAAGGGCTTCGATCTCGCTGTTTCGGTTTTCGAGGTCTACGGTGCGCAGTTTCACCACCCGCTCCAGTTCGAGGTTGCGGCTTTCTACTCGTTTGACCCGCCAACGCAACGCGCCCGCCACCAGGAAGCCAAAGGCGATCAAGGTCAGCCCGCGGAACCACCAGGTTTCCCAGAATGGCGGTACGACCACGACTTCGATGTCGTTGGAGGTGTCGCTCCAGATCCCGTCGCTGTTCGAGCCGCGCAGGCGCAAGGTGTACGTTCCGCCGGGCAGGTTGGTATACCGACCATTGCGCTGGCTGCCGATGTCAATCCAGTTCGAGTCAAAGCCTTCGAGCATGTAGGAGTATTTGTTCTTTGCGGGCTGCTCGAAGGCAAATGCTGAAAACTCGAATTCGAATGAATCGTGAGGCCATTGCAGGACGATCCGATCCATATATTCGGGGGTTTGTCCGTTTACAAGCGGCTCGCCATCAAGGGTGACAGCAGTGAGCGTTACGTTGGGCGGAAAGGGATTATCCCGGATTTCGCGCGGTTGAAAAATGTTCAACCCGTTGATGCCGCCAAAGTACATGGTGCCGTCTGCGTCTTTGGCGAAGGCATCCTGGTTGAATTCGTTGCTCTGCAAGCCGTCGCTGGCGGTGAAATTGCGGAAGGTCAACCCGAGCGGATCGAAACGCGAAAGCCCGAAATTGGTGCTAAGCCAGAAATTTCCACCTTCATCTTCGAGTATGCCGTAGATGACGTTATTCGGCAGTCCTTCGTTTTCGGTGAAGTGGGAGAAGATGCCTGTTTCGATATCGAGCCGGTCGAGTCCGCCGCCGTGGGTGCCGACCCATAATGCGCTGTAAGCGTCAACATGGAGGCAAAGGATGGCATTGTTGCTGAGCGAGGTGCGTTTGCCCGGATCACTGCGATAGTGCGTGACCGAGCCGGTAATGCTGTCAATGCGCTTTAATCCATCGTCGAATGTCCCCACCCAGAGATTGCCGTTCGGGTCCTCGATCATGCTGGTAATGTTGAGGGTGTTGCCTTCGTCCCCTTCGCCGAGATCGAATTCGGAGAAAACCCCGGTCTTGCGGTTGAAGCGCATCAAGCCCGTATTCGTCCCCACCCAGAAGCGTTTATGGGCGTCTTCATAAATACTGGTGACAAAGAAAACCGGAATTTCGGTCTCATCGCCGGGGTTGGCTTGGAAATGCGTAAACCTGCTGGTGACAGGGTCAAAACGGTCAAGCGCCCTGCCTGTGCCCACCCAAAGAGTCCCGTCTGAATCCTCGAAGAGCGCGTTGATGGAGTTGTCGCTCAACGAGGCGGGGATGCTGGGATTGCTTTCAAAATGGGTGAATTTTTCAACGCCGGGTTCAAAGCGGTTCAACCCGTTGTCGAAGGTTCCGATCCAGACCGTGCCGGTTTTTTGGGCGAGGATGGCAAGGATGAAATTGCTGTTCAGGCTGTTGTCATCGTTGGGGTTGTGCCGGAAGTAGGCGAAGCGGTCCTGTTGGCGGTTGTATTTGTTCAATCCGCCGCCGTAGGTGCCGATCCATAACACGCCACTGCGGTCTTCATGGATGGACTGGACCTGGTTGTTGCTCAAACTCAGTGAGATGCCGGGCTGGCTCTGGTGATGGATGAATTTATTGGTTACAGGGTCGTACCGGTCCAATCCCTTGTTCGTCCCGACCCACAACCCGCCAGACTGGTCAACGTGCAGTGCAAAGACCGAGTTCCCGGCGATGCTGAATTCCTTATAACGCGAGTTCTCGAAACGCCGAAAGATATTCCGCGCCGGGTTGAATTGGTTCAATCCGCTCGTGGTGCCGACCCAAATATGGCCATCACGGTCTTCGGCGATGCTCAATACCCGGTTTCCGCTTAACGACCCCGAATTTGCCTTGTCGTTCTTGTAAACTTTGAAACTCCTGCTAAGCGGATTCAACACGTTCAGACCGCCGCCCCCGGTGCCGATCCACAACTGACCCTTCGAGTCCATGAACAGGGCGCGGATGATATTACTGC
>DAOTXI010000612.1:0-2109 GCA_034435475.1 Anaerolineales bacterium | reverse complement strand
AACCCAATAACCAATTCTCCATCGGCAAGGATATTGGCAAATACAAGATCGAACAATTAAGCGCCGATGGCGGCATTGTCAACGTTCTTGCCGTCTCGCCGTTTGAAGAAGTGGAACAAAAAGACATTCTGACTTTCCTCAAATCGGCATATTCTCTTTTGGAACGAAAGGCTGCATAAATGAGTCGCAAAATCATCCCCTTTATTGTCGCGTTCGTATTGATCTGTCTCGTCATGGTGGTGTCAGGCGTGTTCGCCTTCAGCGGTCTGGCCGCCGCGGAAAAGTTCAACAGCAGTCAGGCATGGTCGCAGCCCTTCGACGCCGCCGAAAGCATGAAGGTCATTGACCTGACCGGCGACGGACAGGATGAACTTTTCATCCAAAGCGCGGGGAGGATCAACGTCTTCAATGGCGACGGCAGCCCGCTCTGGTCCTTCGATTATTCCCAGATGAAAACCACCCTCGGCGATGTGAATGGCGACGGCGTGGAAGACATCGTCGTCTATTATGCAGGCGCAGGCAGGGCGGTGGATGTCATTTCCAAGGGATCGCCGTCTACCATTGGGCAGACCCTTGATATTGGGCTTCCTGCGCGTGTGGCGGTTCTACGCTTCGCGTCTGGACCTCAGATTGTGCTGGGCGATACGGCGGGCGGAATCCTCGCCCTGAGCGCGAACGGTGCGCCGCTTTGGGCGGGCGAGGCCGGTTCGGCGGAAGTTCGCGGCATGGACGATGCCCGCATCGGCGGAGAAGTCCATGTTGCCATCGCCTCGAACGATGGCACGGTGAAGGTTTTTTCGTCAGACGGCACAACGGTTTGGACGGTGAATCAGGAAGAACTGAGAAGGATGCGGGCGTTCGATCTCAACGGCGACGGCAACAGCGAGATCATCACCGGCGGCGAATACGGTTTGTTCCGCATCTACAGCGCGGCAGACGCGAGTGTCCTTTTCGAGAAGTCGCTGGGGCAGGCCGTCAGCGAAGTGCGCGAAGTGGAGTTGAACGGCGACCCGTCTTCGCGCGAGATTGTCGTCGGCGGCAAGGAGGGCGGCATCTGGGGATTTTCCTTCGACGGCGCAACTGCCGCCCAACTGTGGACGGGGTCGTTATCGGACAAAGTGACCGAGATCGCCGGGCTGGACATCGATGAAGACGGCAAGCAGGAAGCAGTCATCGGCGACGACGCGGGCAAGGTGGCGGTCTTCACTGAGAACGGTACGCGCAATAATTTACCCGATCACAACAGCGGGATCACGCGCATTGACATCGGCAAACTGGACAATGAACGCTATGTTGTCGTTGCGGATTACAACGAAGTGCAAACCAATAAAGTGACCTTTAGTTCGATCCCCGGTTTTCAATACACGCCGCTGGTCGTGGGGTTGATCGTCTCGGCTGTGATTTTGGTGATCGCCGCCATCCTTGCATCCATCCCGCCGAAGCCGGAGATGAAACTATCCTTGCAAGACAAGAGCCGTGAAAGCCTCGAAGCGGAACGCCGCATGTTGAAGGAACACATCGCAGATGTGGAACGCCTGCGCAAAGCCGGTGAAATGTCTGGCGAGTCCTATCTTGCGCGCCTCAAACGCCTGCGCGGCGATTTAGCCGAAAACGAAGCCGCCTTCAAGACTGCGGGCTTTCCGATCAAGACCGAGACCTTCGCCTGCCCCCACTGCGGCGGGACGCTGGAATTGGGTATGGATAAGTGTGAGTATTGCGGTCAGGTGATTCTTTCGTGATAAGTGAATGGGGAATAGTGAATAGTTAATAGTGAAGAGGAGAACTCCCGTCCATGTGGGCGGGAGTTTTTGGTTTGGATGCCGCCTAGGGGATTGGCGTAGGGGCGACCCGTCCATGCGAACAAGGGCATTGTGGCGCAATGGGAGGGTCGCCCTTTTTGTCACCACATCTCAACGGCAAAGGCGACCCGTTTCCCGGAAAAGGCGGATGTACTAGATTATGAAGTTCCGCGTTCTTGATGCTGGATACAAGCGGGTGGGTCGCCCCTACGGGGATTTATCTTCCACGAATACCCGAATATTAGCAAGCTATTTGTGCATTCATGGAAGGTCTTATTCGTGGATGGTTACGGTTGTGAGAGGGCGCAAC
>DAOTXI010000611.1:0-9364 GCA_034435475.1 Anaerolineales bacterium | reverse complement strand
CGAAGAGTCTTCGGGGCTGGCGGTTCCGATAACTGCCATTCAATACGACTACCAGGGCGAGTTCGTCTGGGTGGTGCGCGGAGATGAGACCGTGCGTGTGGATGTAATTGGCGGCGTGATCGTCGGTGAACTGGTGACGGTGACGGGCGACCTGTACGAAGGCGATATTGTGACCACGGTGCGCGAAAGCAGTTTCGAAGCGCCAAACCCGTTTGGAGGTGGGCAATGATCCATGTGGAAGAGTTGACCAAGGTCTACCAGATGGGCAACAACGAAGTCCGCGCATTGGATGGCGTGGACTTCACCATCGAGAAAGGCGAGATGGTGGCCATCATGGGACCTTCGGGTTCGGGCAAAAGCACGCTCATGTCCATCATTGGCTGCCTCGACGCGCCCTCCGGCGGGCATTACGCGCTCGACGGTATTTCGGTGGAAAACATGGATGAAACCAGCCTCGCCAATGTGCGCGGAAGAAAGATTGGCTTTGTATTCCAGCAGTTCAATTTGCTGGCGCGCACGAGCGCGTTGGAAAACGTCAAACTACCGCTGACGTATGCGGGATATTCCGGCAGGGAACGCGACGAACGCGCGATGAAAGCGCTGGAGCGGGTGGGCTTGGGCGACCGGACGGACCACGCCCCGAACGAACTCTCCGGCGGGCAGCAACAGCGCGTGGCGATTGCGCGCGCGATTGTGAACGAACCCGCGATTTTGCTGGCAGACGAACCCACCGGCGCGTTGGACAGCAAAACAGGTGTGGAGATCATGGACCTGTTCCAAAACCTGCACCGCGAAACCGGGCAGACGGTCATCCTCGTCACGCATGACGCTCATGTGGCGCGTCACACCGAACGCATCATACGCCTGTCGGACGGGAAGATTGTTTCGGATGAAGCCAACCCGAATCCCATCAAGGCGGGGGCAGCGAGGGTGGAAGAGTGATTGGAGATTGGTAATTGGAGAACAACCAAGCTGTACTCTCTAACCTCCAATCTCCAAAAGGAGTTGACATGTTATTTTCAGAAAACTTAAAAATTGCGTTCCGCGCCTTGCGGGCGAATAAAATGCGCTCCGCGCTGACGATCCTTGGCATTGTAATCGGCGTGGCGACGGTGGTGGCTCTGCTTTCCATCGGCGAGGGAGCGACGGCAAGCATCACCAGTTCCATTCAAAGCGGCGGCTCGAACCTGTTGACCGTTTCACCCGGGAGGATGCAATCAGGTCCCGCCTTTCTCAACAGCGGGTCGCAACAGGCGAGTCACCTGTATTATGCCGACTATCAATTGCTCCAGCGCGGCTTGACGACGAACATATCCGACATCGTTCCGGTCTATCAAGCCAATTACACGGTCAAGTTTGGCGACACGAGTTTCACCGCCCCGGTCGTGGGAGTGGTGGAAGCGCACATGGACGCCCGCTCTTTTAGTATGGCAGACGGGCGCTTCATTACCGACGGCGATAACAATTCGCAATCCCGGATGGCGGTACTGGGCGACTCGGTAGCGAAAGACCTGTTCGGTGATCTCTCCCCGGTGGGGAAGACCATTTCCATTAATGGCTTGAAGTTTCAGGTGGTGGGCGTGCTCGAAGCCAAGGGGTCGTCTGTCGGCTCGCCGGATGAGAATATTTTCATTCCCATCGAGACCGGCTATAACAAACTATTCGGCGAAAACGCCCTTTTCAACGGCAAGCGGACGGTCAACAACATCCTTGTCTCTGTGACGGATGAAAGCGAAATGGACACGGTTTCGGCGACGGTCGAATATATACTGCGCCGATCGCACCAACTCAAACCGTCGGACGAATTGGATTTCAACGTCTTAAGCCAGTCGGATACGCTGGAAACACTCAATACCGTCACCCAAACGCTGACCATCTTCCTGGGCGCGATTGCGGCGATCTCCCTGCTGGTGGGCGGCATTGGCATCATGAACATCATGCTGGTTTCGGTGACGGAACGAACAAAGGAGATCGGTTTGCGCAAAGCCGTCGGCGCGACGAAGAACCAAATCCTGACCCAGTTCCTGATCGAAACCGTGACCCTCAGTTTGCTGGGCGGTTTTATCGGCATCCTGCTCGGTATTGGCATTGCCATGTTTTTCAGCCTGACCGGTATGATCGCCTCGGTTATCACCGTCAATTCGATCCTGATGGCGTTCTTCTTTGCCGTAGCCATTGGCGTTTTCTTCGGCTTGTATCCCGCCCAACGCGCCGCATCCCTGCACCCGATGGTGGCATTGAGGTATGAGTGATTGGAGATTCGTCAGTAGAAAGTGGAAAGTGACGAGTAAGAGTCTTTCCACTTTCATAAACTCCAATTACCAATCTCCATTTACCAATCACTTATAATTCCCCCATGCCCAAGAAAATCCTCCTCGTAGACGACGAGCCTGAAATCCTCGAAATCTGCCGCGACTATCTCAAAGCCTCGGCTTTCGATGTGGTGACGGCAAAGGACGGCGTTCAAGGTCTCGTTTCTGCCCGCCGCGAAAAGCCCGACTTGATCGTACTCGATTGGATGATGCCTGAAATGGACGGGCTTGACCTGTGCCGGGAAATTCGGCGCGAGAGTAATACGCCCATCATCATGCTCACGGCGCGGGTCGAAGAAACCGATAAATTGATCGGGCTGGAACTCGGCGCGGACGATTACATCACCAAGCCTTTCAGTCCGCGTGAGTTGGTGGCGCGGGTCAAGGTGGTGTTACGCCGCATCGGCGGCGACTCGGCGGCGGAAGTCATCCGTGTGGGAGAGGTCTCGTTGGACAGAACCCACTACACGGTCCAGATAAGGAAGCGCGAGGTCGCGTTGACTCCCACCGAGTTCGAGATCATGGCGACCCTCATGAGTCAGCCGGGGCGCATCTTCTCGCGCAATCAATTGCTGAGCGCCGCGCACGGCGTCGCCTTCGAAAGTTACGAGCGCGCCATCGACTCGCACATCCGCAACCTGCGCCACAAATTGGAGCCGGATGATTTTATCGTCACCGTGCATGGCGTTGGATATAAATACGAGGCAGAATGAATTCCGTCCGCCAGATTCGTTTTCGTTTATTGTCACTGCTCGGACGTGCCTTCATCGCCGTTCTGCTTGTGCTGTTAATTCTGTTCCCGCTCGTCACTGCTTACGTGCTTACGAATTATTCAGACGCCGCCATCCTGCGCTTCCCGCTTGTCGGTTACCTCGAAGGTTATTATCAGGGGCGCGGAAGTTGGGATGGAATCGAAGCGCAGTTTCTCGCCTACGATAATTTTCCGCCCGAATATACTCTGTTGCTGGATGAAGAAGACCGCATCATTCTCGACGGGGGGCTGGCTTCTGCTTCGACGGTTGGTTCACGCTATGAGTTTGATACCGGCGACATCCGCTTTCAACTCCACCAGGACGGGAGCAAGATCGGCACATTGATCATCAACCCCCTGCCCCTTGAATTGCGCGGACGCATGGCGGGAGGCATTCTCTTCCCTGTGGCGGGTATTTCGTTTGCCCTCGGCTTGTTTGTGGTATTGATCGCCTTTCTGCTGATGCGCCGATTCGTGAATCCGCTGGCAGAGGTGATCTACGCCGCGCGCGCCGTGGCAGATGGGAAACTCGAAACGCGCATTCCAAAAGAAGGACCGCAGGATCTGCGCAGCCTTTCCGAGAGTTTCAACGAGATGGCGGCTTCGCTCGAACGCAGCGACCGCGAACGGCGCGACATGCTTGCCGATATTGCCCACGAACTGCGCACTCCGCTGTCGGTCATTCGCGGACGGCTCGAAGGCATCGTGGATGGCGTGTACCCCGAAACAGGGACTCCTGTCTCCACCTCTTTGGAACAAGCCTACCTGCTGGAAAGGCTGGTGGACGATCTGCGCCTGCTGACCCTTGCCGAGTCGCGCCAGTTGCATTTTGAATCCAAGCCTGTGGATTTGGGCAACCTTGCCCGGCACGTAATTGATCTCTTTCAGGCCGAAGCCGGTGAGAAGAAAATATCCCTCGTGTTGAATCAACTACCGGAAAACGTCATCGTCACCGCCGACGCCCAGCGGACAGAGCAGGTCATCGCCAATTTGGTGGGCAATGCGTTGCGCTACATCCCCGAAGACGGCAGGGTGTGGATCGAAATTTCCGCCGATGAACACGCCGCGACTCTCTCAGTCAACGATAGCGGAACGGGAATCCCCGAAGCGGACCAGCCCTTCATCTTTGACCGTTTCTGGCGCAAGGACAAATCCCGCTCGCGCAGTTTAGGCGGAACGGGATTGGGACTGGCGATTGCCAAACAGTTGGTCGAAGCTCAGGGTGGGGTTATCGAAGCGCGGAATTTATCCGAAGGCGGCTTGCAGGTGGTTGTGACTTTCCCGCGTTAAATTGAAACAAGCGCTGTCACTTCTATTTCCACCATTAACTCAGGGCTGATCAATCCTTTCACTTCGATCATGGAAGCGGCGGGCTTGATCTCGCGGAAGAATTCTCCGTGTGCCCTGCCGATCTCCTCCCATTTGGAAATATCCGTCACGAAGATCCGCGTGCGGACGACATCCTTCATGGATGCGCCTGCCGCCTGTAAAGCCTTTTCGATCTTCGCAAGCGCATAACGGGCTTGTTCGTATGGGTTATTTACTCCGACGGTCTTGCCCTCTTCATCCACGGCGGTTGTCCCCGCGACTTCGATGGTATTCCCGACTCTGACGGCTCGTGAGTAACCGACGATATCTTCCCACTTCGCGCCGGATGAAATGTTGATGCGTTTGTTCATAAAATTTTCTCCTGCCATAACCATTCTAACAAAAAAGCCCGCCTTCATTCTCAGTGACGGGCTTCTACTTTCCACTTCCCACTTTCTATTTATGCCGGAATTTTATCCCACTCCTTCTGCGCATGTTCAAATCCGCGTTTGAGGGCTTCAAAATTCTTCGGCAAAAGGTGTTTGTGCCTTGCGGGCAAATGTCCTTCCAGGGCCTTTTCCACATCCTCCACCTTGATCTCCGGCAGGGATGTGAGCAACGCCCCGACCGCCACCATGTTTAGGAGTTTGCGGTCGCCGATCTCTTCGGCGATCTCGCTGCACGGCACGAACAGGGTATGGATGTCGTTTCGGCGCTGGGCATGGTCCACCATGGATTTGTTGACCACCAGCGTGCCGCCTTTCGCAAGCGTCTCTTCGTATTTATCGAACGAGGGCAGGTTGAGGGCAATCGCCAGCGGCGGATTTTTCACCAAGGGGGAACCGATCTCATGGTCTGCAATGACCACAGTGCAGTTCGCTGTCCCGCCGCGCATTTCAGGTCCGTACGAGGGAATCCAAGTCACGTCCAGCCCGTTATCCATGGCGGCGTAGGCAAGCACCTGCCCGCCAAACAGAACGCCCTGCCCGCCAAAGCCTGCGATGATGATTTCTTTTTGCATAAGTCGCTTTGCTCCTTTGATATTCAAAAACCGATACTCGATGATCGAATATCGTGTCATCGAGTATCGCTATACTTTTATCTGCTTGATCGCATCACTGATCTTGTAATCGCCCAGCGGGTAGGCGGGGATCATGCGCTCTTCCACAAACTTCAACGCGTTGACCGGGGTCATGCCCCAGTTCGTTGGGCAGGTGGAGAGCAATTCCACCATCGAGAAGCCGAGCCCGCGCACCTGGGTCTCAAACGCGGTACGGATGGCTTTCTTCGCAAGGCGAATGTTCTTCGGGTCGTGCAGTGAGCGGCGCGCACAATAGCCAACGCCCTCCAATGTGGAAAGCATCTCCGATACTTTGATGGGGTAGCCTTGCGTTTCAACATCGCGTCCGCTTTGCGAGGAAGATGTCTTCATGCCTGGCAAAGTGGTCGGCGCCATCTGTCCGCCAGTCATGCCATAGTTTGCGTTGTTGATGAAGATGACGGTGATATTCTCGCCGCGCGCTGCCGCATGGACGATCTCGCCCATGCCAATGGATGCCAGGTCGCCGTCGCCTTGGTAGGTGAAAACCACGCGGTCGGGCAGCACACGTTTCACGCCGGTTGCCATTGCGGGGGCGCGTCCGTGCGGGGCTTCGACAAAGTCGGTGTCAAAATAGTTGTAAGCGAAGACAGCACATCCCACCGGCGCAACGCCGATGGTTTTATCTACAATGCCCATTTCATCCAAAACTTCTGCCACCAGTCTATGCGCCACGCCGTGCGTACAGCCCGGGCAATAGTGGGTGGGCATTTCGGTAAAGGCTTCGGGTCTTTCGTAAACGAGATTTTCAGTTGTCATGATTCCTCACGGTACGGCAATCTTAAGATTGCCGTACATCCTTGTCAGCCAGGATTCTCTTGGGTCTGTTTGAACCGTTACAGGTCCAGTAGCGATGCGGTGAATTTCATCCAGAATTTCATTGTGGAAGGGCACTACGCCGCCGGGTCGTCCATAAAATTCGACTGGGACTCGTCCGCGAACGGTGAGGAGAACGTCATCGAGCATTTGTCCCATGTTCATCTCGGCGACAAGGAACGCCTCAGCCTGACTTGTGAGTTGATCCAGCGCTTCATACGGGAACGGGCTGACGGTGATCGGTCTTAACAAACCGACCTTGATGCCTTGCGCGCGCGCCTCGCGGACTGCCGAAAGCGCAACGCGCCCCGCTGTGCCAAAGCCAACAATGACATATTTTGCGTCTTCAAGGAAGTATTCCTTGTAGCGCACTTCGTTGGCCTGCACGTTCTTCCAATTCTTGAGCATGCGCAGATTGGTCTTTTCTTCATCGAGCGGATTGAGATAGATGGAAGAGAGGATTCTACGCTCACGATTCATTGCGCCATTGGTCGCCCATTCGAAGTTTTTGCGTTTGGGTTCACTCAATGCAGTCATTTCAGCCGGTTCCATCATCTGTCCCGTTGAGCCATCGAGGATGATCATGGTGATCATGCGATATTTTTCCGCAAGGTCAAATGATAGTGTGGTGAGATCAATGGCTTCCTGCACAGAAGCGGGCGCCAACACAATGCGCGGATAATCTCCATGCCCGCCGCCGCGCACCGCTTGGTTGTAATCGCTTTGCGCCGGGGCGATATTGCCCAAACCCGGTCCGCCGCGCATGACGTTCACTAAAACGGCGGGAATTTCCGTTCCCGCAATATACGATAAACCCTCCATCATCAGGCTTATGCCCGGTGATGAAGAGGACGACATCACGCGTACGCCGGTGCAGGCTGCCCCATACACCATGTTGATCGCGCCGAGTTCTGATTCAGCTTGCACAAAGGCGCGTCCAAGTTCGGGCATGCGGCGCGAGAGGTATTCGAGGATTTCCGTCTGCGGGGTGATGGGATAACCAAAGTACGCTTCCAGCCCTGCCCGCACGGCGGCTTCTGCGATGGCTTCATTGCCTTTCCATAATTCTTTTGGCATTTAGTTCTCCATTGGATTTGGTTGCGTAAATATGAGGAAAGATGAAAGAAGGAAGAGGCGGGGTTCTTTCATCTTTCTTTTTTGTTACGCGGGAGCCGCTGTTGCGGCAACCGCCTTTGTCATTTCACGATAAACCGTGATCGCCGCATCCGGGCAAACCACCGCACAAATAGCACACCCCGTGCAACCGTCTTTGAACGTGTGCGCGGGGTGGTAGCCCTTGGGGGTAAGGTGTGCCATGTTCAATTCCATCACCCCTTGTGGACAGGCACTGATGCAAAGTTCGCAGCCTTTGCAATACGTATCGCTAACTTCGATCCAGCCTTTTGCTGCCATTGGCTCTCCTTCAGGTTTTGTAAGTATGACAAACTTGGGTGAATTTCTCCACCATCTTTATTATGTCGTTTTCGGAAAGGAGAGTGTAGTGACAGGCGTCATGTACAAGCGTGTACAAAGGTCATTGCTTTGGAAAAGGTATAATTCGAAAAAACGGAGATTTTATGAACGCATTGATGACAACCCTGCTTCCTCTCGATATGATGATTATTGGTATGCTAATTCTTGGCGCTTTTATTGCTTATATGCTGTATTCGGGCGAGATTCCCATGAGATGGTTCGGTTCGATCCGCCGCGATGCGCGCCCCGTATTCTATTGGTTGGGGATTGCTTTGTTGCAAGGATGTCATTGCGAGCCGCCGCAAGCGGCGAAGCAATCCCCTGCGCTGGCAGGAAGACTGCTTCGCTTTGCTCGCAGTGACAGATTTTGAGAGTGTTTGCAACAGAGCAGTTGGGAATCTTATTCTATATTGCGATCTTAGGAATTTTCGTTTATGCATGGATGGACGGGGTGAGGGTTCCGGTTTCTGTATTTTTTGAATAGTAAATTTGCAAATAAACAGCAATAGAGTTGCCTCCATCGCTGTTTATTTTGTGGGTGGTAGAATCATGGTATCAATCTTTGGAGGTTTTCATGACCGAAGTCGTGATCGTTGATGCCATTCGCACGCCCATTGGAGCATTGGGCGGCATGCTTTCGTCTGTGCGCCCCGATGATATGGCGGCGCATGTCATCAAGTCTATTCTTGAACGCAATCGAATTGACCCCGCATTAATTGAAGAAGTCTTCATGGGTTGCGCCAACCAAGCCGGGGAAGATAACCGCAATGTCGCACGTATGGCGGCATTGCTGGCTGGTCTTCCTGTGGAAGTAGGCGGCGTGACCGTTAACCGCTTGTGCGCTTCGGGGCTCACTGCCATCAACATGGCGGCGCGCGCCATCAAAGCCGGGGAAGGGGATGTGTACATCGCGGGCGGGGTCGAATCCATGAGCCGCGCACCCTATTCACTTCCAAAGGCAGAGGCGGGGTTTTCCTTTGGCAATCTCACCGCGTACGATACTGCGCTTGGCTGGCGCTATCCGAATCCCAAAATGAAAGCGATGCATGGAACCGACTCAATGGGTGAAACCGCCGAGAACATCGCCGCCGGGCGTCCACACATCACACGCAAAAAGCAGGACGAATTTGCTGCGCGTAGCCACTCTAAAGCAATTGCCGCGATTGACTCCGGACGCTTCAAACAGGAGATCGTGCCTGTTGTCATCCCCCAGAAAAAAGGCGACCCAAAAGTGATCGATACAGACGAACGTCCGCGCCGCGATACGACCGTGGAGAGTCTCGCCAAACTCAAGCCGGCTTTCCGCGAAGGTGGAACCGTGACGGCGGGAAATTCGTCTGGATTAAATGACGGAGCCGCCGCATTATTACTGATGAGCGAAGAAAAAGCCAAAGCCTTGAATCTCAAACCGCTTGCCAGCATCGTGACCTCTGCCTCAGCCGGAGTGCCTCCAAGAATCATGGGCATTGGTCCCGTGCCTGCGACTAAAAAAGCCCTTGAACGCGCCGGTTTGAAAATGCAGGACATTGGTTTAATGGAATTGAACGAAGCCTTCGCTGTGCAGTCGTTGGCAGTGATCGAGGACCTTGGCATTGACCCCGAACT
>DAOTXI010000610.1:0-3102 GCA_034435475.1 Anaerolineales bacterium | reverse complement strand
CCATTGATTTTGATGGGCTACTACAACCCCATGCTGGCGTATGGACTGGAGAAATTTATCCATGATGCCCGCGAAGCAGGCGCGGACGGATTCATCATCCCCGATTTGCCGATGGAAGAAGCGGAGGAATTTACATCGATGGCAACCGCAGGTCGAGTAGACGGCGACGATCTTTCGCCGTCGTATCGAGACCTGCCGTTGATTCAAATGCTCGCGCCAACTTCTCCTGATGAACGCATGGAAGCGATTGCCCGCAATGCGAAGGGATTTATTTATCTGGTTTCGGTCACCGGTGTGACAGGCGAACGCAGGGAAATTTCAAACGATCTCGGCGCGTTGATTTCCCGCGTGCGAGAACATACATCCGCGCCTGTGTGCGTTGGATTTGGTATCAGCACGCCCGAACAGGCGAAGCAGGTCGGTCAACTCGCGGATGGAGTCATCGTCGGCTCGGCGTGCGTAAAAGCGATTGGGAGTAGCCAAAAGCCTATCGAAACCGCGAAACAGTTTGAGGCGGAGTTCCGAAGCGCTTTAGCGGAGTTGAGAAAATGATTTAAGTGGGCGAGGCCTGCAAACGAGAATCTGCTGCGCGTTAATTCTCCTTTCGATTTCATGCCTTTTAAGTTATCCTTGCCTTGATGCAGCCGAATCTATTCAACGAAACGTTGACCGTCTCTCAACTGACCTTCCGCATCCGCAAACTTCTGGAGGATAACCCGGAGTTACAGAACGTGTGGGTGACGGGCGAGATATCGAATCTTTCACGCCCGGCGTCGGGGCATATCTATTTCACGCTCAAGGATAAGAATGCCTCCCTGCGCTGTGTGATGTGGAAGACCGATGCGGCGCGGACTCGTCCAAACTTACAGGAAGGGGCAGCGGTTGAAGCGCATGGCAAGATCGCGCTTTACGAACCGCAGGGACAGTATCAACTCATCGCCAATCTGATCCGCCCCAAAGGGGAGGGCGCATTATTTCAGGAGTTTGTGCGGCTCAAGGCGCAACTCGAAGCGGAAGGTCTTTTCGACCCCGAACACAAACGCCCCATCCCAGAACTACCCCGCCGAATTGGAATCGTCACATCGGCAACCGGCGCTGCATTGCGCGATATTCTCAACACCTTGCGGCGTCGGCTGCCGCTTGTCGAAGTCGTTCTCGCGCCTTCGCCTGTTCAAGGAGATGAAGCTCCGCCATCGCTCGTCAACGCGCTCCAATCTCTCAATCTCCAATCATCCAATCTCATGCCTTCAGACATCATCATCCTCGCCCGCGGAGGCGGTTCCATCGAGGACCTCTGGGCGTTTAATGATGAGCGGGTCGTCCGCGCGGTTGCGGCGTCGCAAATTCCCATCATCTGCGGGGTGGGTCACGAAACGGATTTCACCCTCTGCGATTTTGCCGCGGATCTCCGCGCCCCGACTCCCACTGCCGCCGCGGAGTTGGCGACTCAAACCACGATTAATGGTCTCCACGAAAACCTTACGCATTACGCATCACGCATCACGGATTTAATCTCAAGCCTGCTCGCTGACCATCAGGCTTTGATCTCCGCCCTGACCGCCCGCCTGCACATCATTTCCCCCGACCGCCGCATCCAATCCGAATTTCAACATCTCGACGAACTCTCGCGTCGTGTTCATTCTGTTTTTACCCATCGCATCCAATTACAGACCGCTCACGTATATGGAATGTCCAGACGGCTGTCTGCTTTGAATCCCGAAGGCATCCTTTCACGCGGATATGCCATCATCACCCGCAGGGAAGACGGCAGGGTTGTTGCCAAAGTCTCCGATGCGAAAGGCGCGATGACAGTGAGAGTCAGTGATGGAGAGTTCGGGGTAACTCGTAACTCGTAACACGCAACCCGGAGTACTCATGCCAAAATCCAAACCAACGCTCAAGCCTGTCGAAGAACTGACGTATGAAGAAGCCCTTGCTGAACTGGAGGGGATTGTTGAAGCATTGGAAAGTGAACAGAATCCGCTCGATGAAGCAATGAAATTATTCGAGAGAGGGCAGGCGTTAACTGCCCGTTGCGGAGCCTTGCTCGAAGCCGCCCAGCTCAAGGTGCAGAAGATCGCAGGAGACTCCCTGATCGAATTTGAGGATGAAGCCGAATGAACCTTCTTGGCATTTTACAGAACAAGGTCCTGATCTCCGTTCTCATCGGCTGGCTGTTGGCACAGGCGTTGAAGATCCCCACTGAGTACATTCGATCACGCAAGTGGCTCTGGGCGATGTTCTTCGCCGCCGGAGGGATGCCCTCCTCGCATACTGCCTTGATGGTGTCGGGGACTCTCTCCGTCGGCTTGTATTACGGGTTCGACAATCCTCTTTTTGCCATCGCCGTCGGCGTGACCATGATCATCGCCCACGACGCGGCGGGAGTCCGCAGGCAGGCAGGGAAGCACGCCGAGCGAATCAACCTGCTTTTCGATGAATTATTGCATGGTCACATGTGGGGCGAGGATGAATTGAAGGAAGTCATCGGTCACACTCCGCTTGAGGTGATCGGCGGCATTATTCTCGGTTTGCTGGTATCCATTGTGCAATGGATGGTATGGAAATGAACATGCGGCTTCGCAGGGGCGACCCGCCCTAACCATTGCATCTATTTATAGCGATTTTGGAAATCTCCTTTTTACCCCCGATATAATGTAGGAAAGTTCTGGCAGGCGCATGACCGCGAGGGCGGAAAAATAAGCCGTGCCGCCGAATATAACGCCAATCGGCGCAAGAACCCAAACGCTTAGAGATTTGCCATAGTTTAGAAAGGCGAGCAGGCTCAGGGTCATGATTCCGGACGCAATCAACGAGGGGACCGCTCCGCGCAGGATGTGACCGCCTTCGATGCCGCTCAAGCGAGTTCGCATCGTGATGAATAAGGCTGCGGCTTCGAGTGCGGTCGCCAGTGAGTTAGCCAGCGCCAGCCCGCCGTGCGGCATCCAACCGATGAAGGCGAAATATCGTGAGAATGCCACACTGAAAACGATGTTTAATAGCATGGCGACTGTGCCGATGACCACTGGAGTCTTTGTATCGTGTTGGGCGTAGAAGGCGCGAGTGAGAATCTCCATGATGCTGTGACCGAGCATCCCCGCC
>DAOTXI010000609.1:0-9424 GCA_034435475.1 Anaerolineales bacterium | reverse complement strand
CGGCTGGCAACTCTCCCGTCGTATTCGAGGCGTGATATCCACGCCATCGTGCATGAATCCCTGCGCCTCCTGCGCGACGAGTCCCATCCCAGCAAACAAGTCCTCATCCAATGGAAACATGCGAACGATGCGGTGAATGTAGAGCGTTACGGCTCGCATTTGTATTCGGGCACTGCCATGAAAGTGGACGAGGTCAAGCCCAAGTATTCAGACACATCGCCAACCATGTTTGGCTTCGAAGTGGTCAATGCCGCCTTCGATGCGGCGCTGGCACGTGAACCGCGCCTGATCGCCTTCGGCGAAGACGTGGGCAAACTTGGTGACGTGAACCAGGGCTTCAAAGGCATGCAGGAAAAATACGGCGAGTTCCGCGTGACCGATACTGGCATCCGCGAAGCGACTATTCTCGGTCAAGCCATCGGCATGTCCATGCGCGGACTACGTCCTATCGCTGAGATTCAATATCTAGATTATGTCTTGTATGCGTTGCAGATCATGAGCGACGATCTCTCGACCTTGCACTGGCGCACGGCTGGCGGGCAAAAAGCGCCTGTTATTGTTAGAACTCGCGGACATAGACTCGAAGGCGTTTGGCATGCGGGCTCGCCTATGTCTGGCATTTTGAGTCTCACTCGCGGCATGTATGTTTTGGTTCCGCGTGACATGACCCGCGCCGCTGGTTTTTACAATACGCTCTTGAAAGCCGACGAACCTGCCATCGTGGTCGAAGTGTTGAACGGCTATCGCGTGAAAGAACGTCTGCCCGATAACATCGGCGAGATCACATTGCCGCTTGGTGTACCGGAAACCATTCGCCCAGGCAATGATGTCACCATCGTCACCTACGGCGCTTGCTGCCGCATCGTCATGGATGCCGCCGATAAACTCAGCAAAGTTGGCATCGATGTGGAAGTGATCGACGTCCAATCGCTGATGCCATTTGATATTCACGGCAAGATCGTCGAATCCTTGAAGAGAACCAACCGCATCCTATTTATCGATGAAGATGTCCCCGGCGGCACGACAGCCTATATGATGCAAGAAGTCATCGAGAAACAAGGCGGCTATTTCCATTTAGACTCGCCCGCTCGAACCTTATCTGCCAAAGCGCACCGTCCTTCGTATGGCAGTGATGGCGATTACTGGTCGAAGCCGAATGCTGAGACAGTGTTCGATGCTGTGTATGAGATGATGCATGAAGTTGATCCAAACGCGTATCCGCTTTTCAGTTGACGGTTGGTGGTTGATAGTTGGCAGTGGTGAGGTTTTATGGAAAAAGAAAAGGTTTCGGCAAGGAATTATCGAGAGTTGATTGTTTGGCAGGATGCTATTAAGATCGCAAAGGCTGTCTATCAATTGACTGGGAAATTCCCAAAGCAAGAAATGTACGCTTTGGCAGATCAACTTCGCCGCGCCTCAGTCTCTGTTCCGTCAAATATAGCTGAAGGTCAGGCAAGGAAATCACCTGGAGACTTCCGACGGTTTTTACACATTGCACTTGGTTCTCTTGCAGAAGTAGATACACAACTGGTCTTGGCTCAGGAATTTGGGTATTTGAGCAAAGAGGATGTTGACCCAATGGATGAGCAAATACAAAATTTACGCAAAAAACTTTACGCTCTCATCAACACACTACCATCAACCACCAACCGATAACCACCAACTGGAGATCTTATGGCAACAAAAGTTTATGTACCCCGGCTCGGCGAAGGCGTGGATGAAGTTACCGTTACAAAATGGCTCAAACAAGAGGGCGACTCCATCAAAGAGTTGGAGCCGCTGCTTGAAGTTAACACAGACAAGGTGGATACGGAAATTCCAGCGCCTGCGACAGGAACGGTTTTGAAAATAGTGATGCAAGAAGGAACACCCGCAAAGGTGGGAGAGTTGCTTGCAATCATTGGTCAGCCCGGAGAACCGGTTGACGGTGGACAATTGACAGTTGACAGTAACACTCTTGTCACAAAACCTGTCACCCAGCAACCGCCACCCACCAACCACCAACCATCAACCAGCAACCACCAACCGACCACCACCAACCGCGAACTCGGCTTCATCTCCCCCGTCGTCGCAAAAATCGCCGCCGAACATGGCGTGGACTTGGCTCAGGTTACAGGCACAGGGTTGAATGGGCGGATTACAAAGAATGATGTCTTAAGTTACGTCGAAGGTCAAAAGTCAAAGGTTGAAATTCAAAAATCTGCCAACCTGCAACCTTCAACCTTCCAACCTTCCAACTTGCAACCTGGAACCCTAATCAAGCACACCACCATCCGCAAGCAAATCGCAACACACATGGTCGAGTCCAAGCACACGTCTCCGCATGTGTTGACGGTGATGGAAGCGGATATGAGCAAGGTTGCCAAACATCGCGCTGCGAATAAATCCGCTTTTGAGCGCGATGGCGTCAACCTCACCTTCACCGCCTATTTTATGATGGCAATCGTGGCGGGGTTGAAAGCGTACCCGCAGACCAACTCGTCCTGGACGGATGAAGGTCTGATAGTTCACAAGAATATCAATTTGGGAATGGCAGTTTCGCTGGGTGAAGATGGTTTGATCGTGCCGGTCATCAAGAACGCGGATAATTTGTCTTTGCTGGCAATGGCTAGAACAATCAACGATTTGGCTACACGCTCCCGAAACAAGAAGTTACAACCCGATGAAGTCAAGGGCGGTACGTTCACACTGACCAACCATGGCGTGAGCGGTTCGCTCTTTGCCTTTCCCGTCATCAACCAACCGCAAGCGGGAATCCTCGGAGTCGGCGCGATGCAAAAGCGAGTCATTGTCGTGGACGATGCCATCGCCATCCGCCCGATGGTGTATATGTCCTTCGTCTTCGATCATCGCATCCTCGACGGTGCATCGGCGGATTGGTTCCTGGCGAAGGTCAAAGAGACATTGGAGAATTGGGTGTAGGCGCGCCCTACGACATTAAAGGAGTCAGCATGAGCGAAAAACAAAAAGACAGTCCGGCAGTCAACAAATACATCCATCCCCCCATCGTGGCGATGTTCTACATTATCGTCTCATTGCTGCTGGGGTATCTCGCCCCGGCATTAGCGGGCATGTCGCAGACTTTAAAAAATATTGGGTTGGGCATGACCTTCATCGGTTTCCTTTTTGGCGTGGGCGCATTTATCGAATTCCGTAAAGCGCATACAACCCTCGACCCGCATGGCTCGGTCAGGGCGGTGGTGACAAGCGGCATTTATCGCTTTACGCGCAACCCCATCTATCTGGGTTTTGTATTCATGGTGGCAGGCTTTCCGCTGGCGTATGGTACACTGTGGGGCGTTGTGGCGGCTCCTTTTTTCATGGCGACCATCTCACGGCTTGTGATAGAGAAGGAAGAAACCTACCTGGAGAAAAAATTCAAAGAGGGCTACACCAGCTACAAGTCCAGAGTGAGGCGCTGGTTGTAAATCCCAAGGCGATGAAAGTCGCCTCTTTCTTTTGCTTATGTCTTAGAACAAATGTACGTATAATCATTTCGAGGAGATTCCCATGTCCATTCAAACATCCGACATCCAATTGAACGTGAACGGAAAAAAAGTATCCGCCTACCTCGCCGATGGAAAGGGGCGCGGCATTTTGCTGCTCCATGCCTGGTGGGGTTTGAAACCGTTCTTCAAACAAACCTGCGACCGCATTGCCGGGCAGGGCTTTAACGTGCTTGCGCCCGATTTGCGCGACGGTGAAATCGCAACGACGATTGATGAGGCAAAGGCGTTGATGGAAAAGAGCGACGGCGATTTTATCGGCGCAACGGTGTTCACGGCGAAAGATCATCTGCAATCGTTGGTGAAAGGCAAGATCGGCGTGATCGGTTTTTCGATGGGCGCGGCGTGGAGTTTGGTATTGGCGACCTCCGTGCCGGAGCAGGTAGGCGCGATGGTTTTGTTTTACGGCAATGAAGGCGTGGACTATGGCAAAGTCACCGCCAAAGTGATGGGACATTACAGCGACAACGATGAATGGGAGCCGAATGAGTTTGTGGATAACACCTTCGCCGAATTCAAAAAAGCCGGAGTGGATGCCACGCTTCACATCTACCCGGGAGTTGCCCACTGGTTCGTGGAAGAGGATCGCCCCGAATACGACTCCGCTGCCGCGTCGTTGGCGTGGAGCCGCACGTTTGAGTTTTTGAGCGCAGCGCTAAAGTAGGTCACGCTTATAGCGTGACATTTTTTCGTTATCAGTTCGTCACGTTGCAAGCATGCCTACAGGATGCTCCAAAAAGGTTAAGGGTATAATGCCCTTAACCTTTTTACATTTAGGAGAATATTTCTCATGGCAGAAAATTTTGATGTGGTTGTCATCGGCGCGGGGCCCGCGGGATATGTGGCGGCGATCCGTGCGGCGCAATTGAAGCAGAAAGTCGCAATCGTGGACAAGCAATGGCTGGGCGGAGTTTGTTTGAACGTCGGGTGTATCCCCTCGAAATCCTTGTTGAAAAACGCGGAGGTGGCGCATACCCTCCGTTACCGCGCCAAGGATTTTGGTTTCTCATTCGATAATCTCAAACTTGATTACGGCGTGGCGTTCAAACGCTCGCGCTCCAATTCAGACAGGCTCGTCAAGGGCATCGGCTTTTTGATGAAAAAGAACAACATCGCCGTCTTCATGGGTGCGGCGACCCTCAAGGCAAAAGACTCGCTGACTGTCACCGATAAAGACGGCAAAGTGACCGAACTCAATGCGAAGAATATCATCATCGCCACCGGCGCGAGCGCGGCAACCCTGCCCGGTGTAAGCGTGGACGGCAAAAAGATCGTCACCTACACCGAAGCCATCTTGCAGGATTCACTCCCAAAGTCTGCGGTCATCGTCGGCGCGGGAGCCATCGGCGTGGAGTTTGCCACCATCTGGAACTCGTACGGCGTGGATGTGACCATCATCGAACTGCTACCGCGTGTATTGCCGCGTGAAGATGAAGAGATCAGCAAGGAATTAACAAAGGAACTCACCAAGGCGGGCATCAAAATCAAGACCGGTGTGAAGTTTGAAAGCATTGCCGTGAGCGGCGACAAGGTCAAGGTTAAACTGCCAGACGAGACTCTCGAAGTAGAGCAAGTGCTGGTCGCCACATCCTTCACACCCAACAGCAAGGGGCTTGGGCTGGAAACAGTCGGCGTGAAATTGACCGAACGCGGAAACTTCATTGAGATCAACGAAAAGATGCAGACCAACGTCCCCGGTATTTGGGCAATTGGCGATGTGACCGGCAAACTGATGCTGGCGCACGTCGGCTCGGCAATGGGAATCATCTGCGCCGAAAACATCGCCGGGCACGAAACCACCACCCTCGATTACGACATGATGCCGCGCGCCACATACTGCCATCCGCAGGTCGCTTCGTTTGGGTACACCGAGGCGCAGGCAAAAGAAAAAGGCTTTAACATCAAGATCGGACGTTTTCCGTTTCAGGCGAACGGTAAGGCGCTTGGCTTGGGCGATTACGCAGGTTTCGTCAAGATCATCACCGATGAAAAATATGGCGAGATTTTAGGGGCGCACATGATCGGTCCCGAAGTGACCGAGTTGCTCCCTGAACTGACTCTCGCCCGCATGATGGAACTCACCCCGCATGAGATCGCCCGCAACGTCCACGCGCACCCGACGCTTTCAGAGACGCTAATGGAAGCGGCTCACGGCGCAAGCGGGACGCCGATCCATATTTAGGTGTATCGCAGCGAAAGTCGGGAGACTTTCGACTCCACGTATCAAAAAATCTCCGGTTTCTTGAAAGCCGGAGATTTTTTTCTAAAGACTTATTTCAACTGTTCCTTTACCGCATCATAAATCCCTGGTGCAGTTGCAAGGATGGAAAGGGGAGGAGCAAGAAAATCTTCATTTCCGTTTATCGCCGTAACCTTTGCCCCCGCCTCGGCGGCGATCAAGCCCCCGGCAGCGACATCCCAGGGTTTGAGTTTGTATTCCCAAAAGCCGTCGAAACGCCCCGCGCCAACGTAACAGGCATCCAGGGCGGCGGAACCGAGTCGGCGTACCCCTTGTGTTTTTTTGGCGAGCCGCTCAAAATATTTGAAGTTGTCGAGATCGGTGTCCCAAGTGTCGTACGGGAAACCGGTTACGAGCAACGATTTTTCGAGTTCAGACGTGCTCGAAACTTTGATCCGCTTTCCATTCAAGAAAGCCCCTTTGCCTTTTTCAGCAGCGAATAATTCATCCCGCATGGGGTCGTAGACAACACCAAGCAACAAAACGCCATTCATGGAGAGACCGATCGAAACGCAGAAGATGGGGATGTGGTGCGCGTAATTGACCGTGCCATCGAGTGGATCAATGTACCAGAGGTCTTCGTTGCTTCCCTGAATGTTTCCGCTTTCTTCGGCAAGGATATGCCCGCCGGGGAAAGCGGATTTTATTTCGCCGAGCAAAAAGGCTTCAGACGCATGATCGGCTTCGGTCACAAGATCAATCGTCCCCTTGTAATGAACCGTGTGCTCTTTGTTGTATCCGTCACGGAGGATGGAGCCCGCTTCACGGGCAAGTCGTTCCAGGTCAGAGAGAGTCGGTTTCATGCAAGTCCATTCCAGATGCGGCGTCCGAGCGAGGTGAGGGCGAAATCTACAGCAAGGGAGGCGGTGCGGTTTTGCACATCGAGGATCGGGTTGACTTCGACGAGGTCCATGCCGATCAATTTGCCGGTTTCGGAGATCATCTCACAGGCGAGATGCGCTTCACGCTGGGTGAGACCCGCCGGAACGGGAGTCCCAACGCCCGGCGCGTGTTCGGGGTCGAGTGAATCGAGATCGAGCGAGAGATAGATGCCATCCACATCGCGGCTGACGCGTTCGATGGCTTTCTCGAGCACAGCAACCATGCCATAGCGGTCAATCTGTTCCATGCTCATGACCATCGCGCCCGCGTTTTGCAAATTGACCTTCTCGCCTTCATCGAGGTCGCGCGCGCCAACGATGGCGATCTTTTTCGGGTCAATAACGGGAACAGGCTCATCCCATAACTGGACGAGGTTTTTATCGCCCAAGCCCGCCAGGATGGCAAGCGACATGCCGTGGATGTTACCGGATGGGGTTGTTTCGGCGGTATTGAAATCACCGTGAGCGTCCACCCAGATGACGCCGATCTTCCGCCCGCGCGCCGCGCCGCGCACCGAGCCAATGGAAAGCGAATGGTCGCCTCCCAAGACCAGTGGAAAATTACCCGCCTGCATCGAAGTGGATACCGCGCCAGACACCCTGCGCGACATTGGGATGATGCAGTCAATATATTTCAATTTCGGGTTGGTGATGCTGCACATCTCGGCGATGGGCACTTCGACATTGCCCTCATCGTTGACGGTATAGCCAAGCGATTCGAGTTTTAGTTGTAAATGCGCATACCGGATGGCGCTGGGGCCCATATCCACCCCGCGCCTGTCTGCGCCGAGGTCAATGGGTACGCCGATAATATCAATTTGCATGGAAGTCTCCTGAATAAAGGTAATTGGGGATTAGAGATTGGTAATTGAATCCTTATTGCTTACTGCCCACCCCCGGCTCGAAAACGCTGACCCGATTCCTTCCCTCCGCTTTGGAGCGATACAACGCCTCATCCGCCGCCACAAGCAAAGACTCGCCGGAACCGGCATGGATCGGAAATGAAGCGACCCCGACAGAAAAGGTGGCTCGAATTTGCTCATCCTCATAGGTATGCAGAAGGGCTTCGAATTTTTTCCTGAATAATTCGGCGCGTTCCCGGGCATCGTCCACAGCCGCATCGGGCATGAGGATGACAAACTCCTCGCCGCCAAATCGGCAGACGATGTCGCTGCGCCTTGTATTCTCCATCAAAAAAGAAGCCAGCGACTTGAGAACCAGGTCGCCGCACTTGTGCCCGTGGGTATCGTTGACCTTCTTGAAGTGATCCACATCCAAAATGATCAAGGAAAATGACGTGTTCTCTCGTGCCGCCCGCGCGATTTCGCTCTCCAACGCCTCGGTGAAATAGCGCCGGTTGAACACACCGGTCAGCGGGTCACGGATGGCTTGCTCCTGCAACTGCGCGCGCAAACGTTCGTTCTCTTCCAACTGGGTTTGAAGTTCGCGGTTGGCGGCGGTCAATTGATTTTCCAATTTCTTTCGCTCGGTAATGTCATAGGCAAGGATAACCCTGCCCTCCAAATCGCCGCTGCTGTTGAAGATCGGCGTGCTGATAACCTCAAACATGCGGACCGGGTCGCTGCGCAACTCAACTTCTTCACGGTGATACTCCATGAAAAAGAACCGCTGTAACAACTGGGGCCATTCGCGGAAAACATCAATTGGGTCCCCGCCCAGAATCTGATCCAGCGGTTTGGCAAGCCATTTTTGAGCCATGGCATTCGCGTCTATGATGGTCTCATTTGCGTCCAGCACGAAGACCATCTCGGGCAGGTGCTCCATGACCTGGCCGCGCGCAATGCGGATGATGTTTGTGATCGTTTCTGCCATGGAAGTTACGCAGTCCGATAGTAGCCCACATCCACCGAATAGACCTGTCCGCGTTTGATGATGTGTTTGACAAGGTTCGTCCCGTAACGATAGCCGATCTGACGATAATCGTTCACTGAAAGAATGAGCATATCCGCCTGTTTGCCAACCTCAATGGACCCAATCGAATCGGCGCGGCGAATGGCATGAGCGGCATTGATGGTTGCGGCGGCAATTGCCTGCGCCGGAGTCAACTTCATATAACGGCAGGCAAGCGCAATGGCAAATTGCATCGACTCGTTCCAGGATGTACCGGGGTTGCAATCAGTGGCGATGGCAAGCATGGCGTTGGCTTCGAGTAATTTCTTTGCGGGTGTATAGTGGGATTCCGCCAACCCGAACGGGGTACACGGGAGGGCGACTGCCACCGTATCGGACCTTCCCAGCGCTTCGATATCCGCATCAGACGTGACCACGAGATGGTCAGCCGACGCGGCATTCAACTCCGCCGCAAGCGTTGCCCCGCCAAGGTTGTCGAACTCGTCGGCGTGGATCTTGAGTGGGAATCCCAGCGACTGCGCCCGGGTCAGTATCTGACGCGACTGTTCGAGGGTGAAGGCTTTCGTCTCGCAGAAGACATCCACAAATGGCAGGGCATGGCGGGGCGCGTGCGTCTCCCACCATTCCTTCAACATGGGCAGCATGGTATTGGTGACTTCATCGGTATATCCCTGCGGGTTATCCCTGTACTCTGGCGCAATGGCGTGCGCGCCAAGGAAAGTAAAGGCAAGTTCAAGAGGGCTTTCATCGTTGAGGGCAAGCAGGGCTTTTAGCAGGCGCAGTTCGGTGGAAGTTTGCAAGCCGTATCCGGTCTTGGCTTCGGCGGTGGTGGTGCCGTGCCGAAACATCCGCAACATGCGAGGACGGGTCTACGCCATCAAAGTTTCGATGCTGGCTGTCCGCGTGGCTTTGACTGTGGAAAGGAT
>DAOTXI010000608.1:0-2190 GCA_034435475.1 Anaerolineales bacterium | reverse complement strand
CGCCCTCCTTGCAATGATATTAATTCCTATAGCTCCCCGTCCCCTTCCAGGGATTGAAGGGATCGGTCTCTTTTGAAACCGCAGATTGCGCCCTGCCCCCAGTGAGAACCACATCCGCGAGCGCGGCGGCAATCAGGGCGTGAAGTTCGGGCTGCGGCACAAGCCACCCGCCAAATTTGGTTTCGACCCAGCGGGTTGAGACTTTGCCCTGCTTGAAATCCTCTGTTTCGAGGATGGCGCGCATGTAGTCAATATTTGTCACCACGCCGTGGATGATGAAATCGTTGAGCGCGTTCTTCATGCGTTTGATGGCATCTTCACGGTTGCCTGCATGGACGATGAGTTTTGCCAGCAATGGGTCGTAGTAGTGGGTGACTTCATCGCCAGCGGCAAAGCCTGAGTCCACGCGGATGCCGGGTCCGTGCGGTTGGATGAATTGCAGGAGTCTGCCGGCGCTGGGCAAAAATCCGGTGGATGGGTCTTCGGCGTAGACGCGGCACTCGATGGCATGACCATGTTGGCGCAGGTCACTCTGGGCGAAAGGAAATTTCTCGCCCGCCGCGATGCGAATCTGCCAGTGGACCAAATCCAAGCCGGTGACGAGTTCGGTGACAGGATGCTCCACTTGCAGGCGGGTGTTCATTTCAAGGAAATAATATTGCTGAGTCTTCGGGTCGAAGATGAATTCGACGGTGCCAGCGTTGTAGTAGCCTACAGCTTTTGCGGCGTTGACGGCGGCTTGTCCCATTTTTTCTCGAAGCTCAGGCGTGAGCAAAGGGGAAGGAGATTCTTCGATGATCTTTTGGTGACGACGTTGCACAGAACATTCGCGTTCAAAAAGATGAACAAGGTTCCCATGCTTATCACCAAAGACCTGAATTTCGATGTGATGGGCTTCGGCGAGATATTTTTCAATGAGCAGGCGTTCATCGCCGAAGGCGTTGAGGGCTTCGCGCCGGGCGAGTTCGATGGCTTCTCGCAACTCGCTTTCGACGTTGACCACCCGCATCCCTTTGCCGCCGCCGCCCGCTGCGGCTTTGATGAGAACGGGGTATCCGATTTCATTTGCGGCTTTTAGAAATTCTTCGTATGTTTCCAACCCTTCAAAGCCAGGGACGGTGGGCACGCCCGCTTTCTTCATCAATATCTTTGACTCAGCTTTATCGCCCATGGCGCGGATCGAATCCGCTGAAGGACCGATAAAGGTCAGATGCGCTGATTCGACTGCGGCGGCGAAAGAGGCGTTCTCTGAGAGGAAGCCATAGCCCGGGTGAATGGCATCGGCTTGTGAGTTGCGCGCGGCCCGGATTAAGACATCCGCATTTAAGTAGGAGTCTTTCGGCGCGGCGCTTCCAATGAAGACGGCTTCATTGGCGAATTGGACGTGTTGTGAAATTTTATCCGCTTCGGAATAGACCGCAACCGTTTGGATGCCCAGCTCGCGGCAGGCGCGCATGATGCGGATGGCGATCTCGCCGCGGTTGGCGATTAAGATTTTGTGGAAGGGAGGTTGAGTCATTTGATGAGTGATGAGTGAAACGTGAATTTCTTAAAAGGGTATTTGTTCGATCAGGTTATCTGTTAGGTAGTTGGCGGATTCTTCACGAAGCGTCAGTGTTTTCCCACGTTGTTGCGGAACCATGGCTAAAAGAAGTTTTATAACTTGTGTCACCAAAGCAATCCGATGATTGACGACTTCCTGCTTGAGGACATGATGGGCTTTGTAATACCAATCTCGAGACTCGCGCGCGGAACCTAAAGCGTATTGATAGTATTGGGCGCGAGCCTTCCCGGTGTGATGCGAATACCCTTCTGCGATGTTTGCGCTCACTGAGCCAAGCGAACGGTAAAGTTGATCGGCAACGCTCTGGGTGCGTTTGTCTTTGATTAACTCTGTAACGTCATGCCAGCCGATCTCACATGCGAAAAGCGCAAGACGATATGCCTCCATTTTCCAAAGGCTGTCGCTTGTGATGTCTTTGGGAAGACTTATAACCCATTCATTGAAATTCATCCACAACCTCTGCCAACCGTATCACGTTTCACTTTTCATTTTTCACGCAACAACTCCAGCAGTTCTTTCTCGCGTTCGGGTTTCAAGCCCGCTTTCAGTTCGTATCCTTCGGGGCGTTCGGATTCCCAATCGTAAATGTCTTTAATCGTCTGGGCGAGGGGCGTAAAGGTCAGCCC
>DAOTXI010000607.1:0-6031 GCA_034435475.1 Anaerolineales bacterium | reverse complement strand
ATCAGCAACTCGGCAAAACGCTCCACCCAATTCGGCTTCAAACCAAAAATATCATCGGCAAACCAAATATGATCCGGCGCAAAATTATCTTTGAGCCATTTCATCTCTGCCGCCACATTCTCTGGCGAGCGCGAGTTATATCGCTGTCCCCAGATCGGCTTGGCGCACCAATTGCAATGGTAGGGGCAGCCACGGGTTGTAACCATGTTCATCGAAAAATAGCCGTGTTTTTCGTACCAGATACTTTTGTATTTTTCGATGTCCACCAAATCCCAGGCAGGGAACGGGAGGGAGTCTACATTTTTGATGTCGGGGCGTTTTGAAGCGTGAAGAGTGAAGCGTGATACCTGACCGATCACCTCCCGCGCATCCTTCCCCGCCGATAACTGATTCAGTAATTCTGCGAGTGTTTCTTCGCCTTCGCCGAGGATGCAGTAATCGGCGCCTTGTTCAAGATATTTATCATAATGGTCGGTGACGTCCGCCCCACACAAAATGACCGTACATCCGCGCTGTTTTGCCATTTGGATCATCGTAAACGCCGCTTCGCGCATTCGCAAGAGACACATCTTGGAGAGATAGTTGAAATTATCTTCGTAGATCACCGCATACTGCGGTTGATGCTCATCCAACGACTTCGCCCATTCTTCTTCAGATTCCGCCAGCATGGCATCGAAGAGCGCCACCTGATAGCCTTTCTCACGGATGTAACTTGCGGCGTATAACGTCCCCAGCGGCGGATAGGGCTGCATTGCCCGCCAAAGTTTTGGGTCAAAGCGCAGGTAGTAGGACTGACCAAAGAGAACTTTCTTCATTTCTCCGCAACCTCCCCCGGTTTCAATCCCAGTGAAACCAGCCGCGCATGGAAGAATTCATCTGCCCAGGTGCGATGGTTATGGAAATTCCCCTGACAAACGTCAACGGTGAAGTTTGACTCCATACCGCGCCCATATTTTCGGGAGATCTTGCGAAGTTGGATGTTCATCAATAAACCGTCCAGCCAGTTCCCAAGTTTTTCAGGCAGGAGGAATTCGAGTAATTTTTGAAGCGGCGAACCTGTCTCACCGGGGCGCTCGGGGGAATGCTCCGGCGCGGAGATCGCATTGGGCAGGAAGGATTCAACCCAGGGATTCAAATCACGCAGGCGGCGATAGACAGATGCCCCCACAATGGGGATCATCTGTCCCATCTCGCGGGCGGAATACAGGTCGTGGCGGGGCCATTCGAGCGCATCTTCCGAGACGAGCAGGTTCACGCAAATGCGGTCGCCCATCAGGCGCATCAACCGCCCAAAGGTGACGGCGAAGGCGCGGGCGATCCACAGGCGGTGCGGAGTGGTGATAAGCATGAAGTCCATATCGGCGTTTTTGGAAAGATTCAACATGGCGAGCGATCCGGTCATAGATACCATGCGGACGAAGGGCAGGTGCCCCATGATTCTTCCATATTTCAAGGCGCGGTTAAAGGAGACAAGAGAGGCAAAACGGCGGCTCTCGCGAATCGCAACGATCTCTTTACGTCCATTGAGGTGATAGAAAGCGCTTGCTTTGTCATAATCTATGGAACGCATCGCGGAAAGTTGATTTGCAAGTTCATCGCGTTGGGATGGAAGGGGTAAATATCTCAGCAGTTCATCCAAAGTCAGGGGGTATTCGAAGATATCTGAATACGCCAGTGTTTCGAGCGCAGCCCGTTCGTAAGGCGCAACAATGGTTTGGGCGAGGGATGGGGAGAATCCGGTTACAGACAAGTGAAAGGTCCTTTAGGCAGACGAAGGCTGAGGGTCCCGCGTGAAGCGAAGAGACAGGGATTGGATGAAAGTAGAAGCCGAAAAGAAGAATAATCCCAGGGCGAAGAAAAAGGCATACATCGTCATCAGATAATAACCCGAGTCCCATGCGATCCGGGCTGTCCACAGATTGAATACGCCAAGAATGAACTCAATGATAACAAGCGCGTCGAAACGGATAAGGTAGCGGTTGCCGCGCCAGGGTTGTGAGCGGGCGGTAATGCCGAACTTCGGCGTGCGCTCAAAGGGGACGACGCGCCCTTGAATAATTTGAAATAGAGCGCGCACTGTGTTCACGACCATCCCGGAGGCAAGGGCAGAGAGCAGGAAAATAAGCGGCACGGATGAAAACCAACGGCGTTTTAAAAGTTGTTGCGCCGCGATGAAATACAATGTGGGAGCCAGAGCGAGGGCATTTGTTGCCAGCCCAATTCCGACGGGGGCAAGCAGGGAAGGATGTTCCTGCGCAAAAAGCAAGAGCATGGGGTATAAAAACATCAGAAGCATGGTCAGGATATGAAGCAGGTAACCGGTGAGGTGAAATGTCGCCTGCAACTTGCGGCTGAATGAAAAGTCTCCGCGCCAGATCACGGGAAGGTATTTGATGGCGCATTCAAGGCTGCCACGCGCCCAACGATATTGCTGACGGCGATATGCGGTGAAACTGACCGGCAATTCGGCGGGCGCTTCGACATCCCCCGCGTAGACAGCCGACCAGCCGCGAAGGAAAGCGCGATAGGAAAGGTCCATATCTTCGGTCAGGGTGTCGGCGTGCCATCCGCCTGCATCGAGAATCGCGGATTTGCGCCAGACCCCCGCCGTGCCGTTGAAGTTAAAAACATAATTACCGCTCGAACGCGCAAGCTGGTCAATGGCAAAGTGAGCGTCAAGGGAAAAGGATTGCAGGAGGGTCAAGAAAGAATAGTCGCGGTTCAGATGCCCCCAACGCGCCTGAACAAAGGCGGTGTTCCCGGCAAATCGTGGAATCATACGAAGGAGAAAATCCTTCTGCGGCACGAAATCGGCGTCGAAGATGGCGATGAATTCACCTAGGGCAGATTCGAGCCCCTTTGCCAACGCGCCAGCTTTGAATCCTTTGCGATCGGTGCGATGAAGGTGATGGATATTTACATGGTTTGAACGAAGTTCCGCCACTTTGCGGGCGATCAAGTCCGCGGTTTCATCCGTTGAATCGTCAAGTACCTGAATCTCCAGTTTGTCAGGTGGATAATCCAATTCTGCGCAGGCTGTAAGCAGGCGATCCGCAACGTACCATTCGTTGAAAATCGGAAGTTGAACAGTGACTGTTGGAAGAGGACCGTTTTCAGGCTGAATATCAGGCTGAAGTTTTCGGCGATTCCATGCGCCTTTTAGAATCAAATAAAACAGGTTGGATACATATATGACCAAAGCCGCCATCACCAGAGCGTACCCGATCAAGACGGGGGCAAGCAGGTATCGTATCATCTGTCGTTACCTTCTCGCACCGATACTTGCGCGTACAACCCCCATGCCAGCCATTGCCAGATGCGCCCGGGAGCGTAGTGCCAGGTGTAGTAATCGAACAGGTTGATAACAGTGATCGCCAGCAAAAGCGCAAGGATGCCAGTGCCCGCAGGGCTTTGCAGATAAACCCGCCAGCGGAAGATAAAATCGCCAAAGGGCAGGAGGAACAAGATCAGGTAAAAAGCGCCGCCGAAGATGCCCGTCTCAAGAGAGACGGTCAACAAAGTGAAGTGCGGTGGCTGATATGAGACGGGGAATTCTTCGAATCTTAGTTTCATTGCAAGGGGAGATGCGCCGAGTCCAACTCCGATAATGGGGTGCTCGACAAACAGGGTGTTTCCAGTATCCATCAGATACGCCCGCTCGACCATCGGACCATCTCCAGACACGTTTCCGGCATTGAAGCGTTTTCCAAACACTGGAGCATCCTTCAATAAAAGTGGAAAGGCAACCGCAAGGCAGGCAACACCAAGCAGTACGATCCGCAAAGCAGGCTCCCATCTGCGGGCAGTCACTTCACACGCAAACAAAAATAAGGCGGCAACAAAAAAACCAAGCCAGGCAGAACGCGAATAGGTAATAAGCAGGGCGGGAAATATAAACAAAATACCACCGGCGGCAAGCAGCGGAATTCGGCGCTTTCCATAAATCATCGTCGCCAACAAAATTACCAGCGCGAAAGCCAGACATCCGCCAAGAATATTCGGGTGGTCTGTCAGCCCATATGCCCGCAAAACCCTTTCGTCGTTGACTGGAATGATGCTCATCCCTTTGACAAGCGGGTCCAGGGTATATTCTCCAAAGGCTTGCAGACCCAGGGATGATTGCGCAAAAGACTGCCCAATTCCAATCAAAGATTGAATTAACGCCTGCAAGGCAACCGGCAGGATCACCCACCAGGCGGAGACGATTTGATTAACCACAAAGAGATAAAAAATAAGGAGAAAGACAAATCGCACAGATTGATAACGGCTCGCTATCGGATCAACGCTCCATAGGGTGGATGCCCAGGCAGCTATGGTCAAACCAGTCAACAGGATGAAGACCAGACGATTCCCGGTGTCAACCTTGCGCGGCTCCACAATGAGGGAGCACCCCCAAAACACGAGTGTGAAGAAGATCGCAATATCGCTTGTGAACAATAAAAAGTCTGTGTAATCAGAATACACTGGAAAAAAGGGGCGGGTCCACATTATCAAGCGATAACGAAAGGGAGCAAGGACAATGGTTGCCGCAAAAAAAATATGCGCTCCTGTTAGAAAGAAGCGTGAAAGGGAGGAGAAAGGGGAATTGTTCACAACGCTAAAAAATCCGCTCAGACTTGTTTGCAATTATAATCCGTTGCCGGTTATGTTTCCTTTTATTGTTATCCTACTTTGTGCGGATGGTCACAGATGAAAACCGCCATTGTCCACGAATGGTTGACCACCTTTGGCGGCTCGGAACGCATTTTGGTGGAATGTCTGCGGCTTTTTCCGCAGGCGGATGTTTTCGCGCTGATTCACTTCCCGCAGAATTTTCAAGACACGGAATTACGATCTTTAAAGACTCGCGCTTCTTTTCTTCAAAATATTCCACACATCGAAAAACATTACCGTAAACTTCTGCCGCTGATGCCGTTTGCCATCGAGTCGCTGGATGTAAGCGGATATGATCTGGTCATTTCGCTTTCTCATGCCGTTGCGCATGGCGTGAAGACTCATAAAGGGCAAACGCATATCTCGTATATTTCAACGCCGATGCGCTATGCCTGGCACATGCGCGAAGAGTATTTGAATTTACACGGCTTGAACAAACCATTCATCCGCCCTGCTGCCGACCTGACCTTGAACCTGCTGCGTCGTTGGGACAGATATGCCTCCGTCCGGTCTGATTCGCTGATCGCCAATTCGGCATGGACAGCCTCGCACATCCATGCGGCATGGGGGCGCGATTCATACGTCATTCACCCGCCTGTGGATGTGGAACGCTTTGCGACCTCCGCAAAACGCGACGAGTATTATCTCCTCGTCTCGCGGCTTGTACCGTACAAAATGAGCATTGAGATCGTTCGGGCATTTAATATGCTTGGGTTGCCGCTTGTGCTTATTGGCGATGGAAGCGATTTATCCGCCATCCGTTCAATTGCAAAGGATAATATCAATGTCATGGGCTATCAACCTGATTCAGTTGTGACCGACTTGATGAACCGCGCCAAAGCCTTCGTGTACATGGCAACCGAGGATTTTGGCATTGCCATGGTCGAAGCCCAGGCGGCGGGATGCCCCGTGATTGCCTATTGCAAAGGCGGCGCATCGGAGATCGTGCGAGATGGAGAGACAGGGATATTGTTCAAAGAACAAACTTCCGAAGCTTTGACAGATGCCATTTTGAAGTTTGAGACAATGAATTTAAACAGAGAAGCCGCATCAGACAATGCGGCTCGCTTTTCCGCCGAAAGATTCAGACGGGAATTTTTAGATCACATCAAAAAGCACTTCTAATTCATCCCAATCGCGCGCGCCATGGCCGGAGCCGCAAACAAAATCAGCGCCAGACCGATCACCTGCAAATTCAAAATCAGGCGGATGCGATTGTATTCTTCATCCGGCACATCCAGCACCGAGCCTTCGTTCAACGTTCCCCAGCGAAGGTAACGGATGGTTGTGTAAATCGAAATCAAACCTACAATGACAAACAATGCCATCTTTATCCAGAACATGGGGTTGGCGCCGTAAAAACTCGCGCCTTTTTCAA
>DAOTXI010000606.1:0-7983 GCA_034435475.1 Anaerolineales bacterium | reverse complement strand
TGGTGTTGAAGAACTCCCAGCAGACGACGTCGATACCGCCTACGCAGCCTTATCCACCCGTGTGCCGACTCTCCTCAAGGAACTGAATCTCACTCACGGCGACATTCGCATCTTTACAACCCCGAGGCGGCTCGTTGTTTCAGTGGACTCTCTCTCCCCGAATCAGCCAGACCGCGAAGACCTCGTCAAAGGTCCACCCGCCGATAAAGCCCTGGACAAAGACGGCAAGCTTACACAGGCTGGTTTGGGTTTCGCCAAGAAGAACAACATTGATCCGTCTGCGTTGGAAGCCCGCGAAGAAGGCGGCGGCAAATACGTCTTCGCTCTCGTCAAACAAAAAGGACGCCCCACTCCCGAAGTCCTCGCCGAAGCGTTACCAAAACTGGTAGCGGATATCAAGTTCGAGAAGTCCATGCGCTGGAATGACTCTGGCGTTTCGTTCTCACGTCCGATAAGATGGTACGTGGCATTGCTCGCTGACATGGTTATTCCCTTCGAATATGCTGGCGTTGTGAGCGGCAACGTCTCTCGTGGACTTCGCCCATATAACTCTCCAGAAATAAAGATTCCTTCTGCCGACGCGTACTTCGACGTGATTCGCGAAGCGGGAATCGTGTTGGACAAAGAAGAACGTAAAGCCTCCATTGTCGCGCAAGTCAACGAAGCCGCGGGCATTGTCAGTGGGGAAGCCATCATCGAAGAAGGTCTGCTCAACGAAGTTGCCAATCTGATCGAAATGCCCACCGCCCTCATGGGCGGATTCAACGAAGAATTTCTTTCATTGCCAAGAGATGTGTTAATTTCGGTGATGAAGAAACACCAGAGATACTTCCCAATTCAGTCAAAAGTCGAAAGTCAAAAGTCAGACCAAACCTTGGACGTTCGACCTTCGACGCTCTTGCCGCATTTCGTTGCAGTTAGAAACGGTGATGATATTCATATTGATACGGTGAGAGAAGGGAACGAGCATGTGTTGGGCGCGCGCTTTGCGGATGCCAACTTCTTTGTCCGTGAAGATGTCAAACTCAAACTCGAAGAATATCGTCCCAAACTTGCCTCGCTGACCTTCCACACCAAACTCGGTTCTATGCTCGACAAGTCCGAGCGCATGTTCCAAGTAGCCGAGGAACTGGCAGTTATGCTTGGGTTGGACGACGTTCAACGTTCCAACGTTCAACGCGCAACATATTTATCCAAAGCGGATTTGGTCACCCAGATGGTCACAGAGATGACATCTCTGCAAGGCATCATCGGCGGCGAGTATGCTCTGCGTTCGGGCGAAGCGCCAGAAGTGGCACAAGCGATTGCCGAACAATATCAAACCGTGCCGCAAAGCAAAGCGGGTGTGGCGCTCGCTATCACAGACAGACTCGACTCGCTCGTGGGTATGTTCGCGGCGGGGCTGGCTCCCACTGGCGCGAAAGACCCCTTCGGTTTGCGCCGCGCTGCAATCGGACTGGTGCAACCGCTCATTGAACATGATATGGATATTGACCTGGTTGCAGCCATCAAACATTCTGCCAAGACCCAGCCCATCGAAGTCAACGCCGAAGCGCAAAAACAGATTCTGGAATTTATTAGTGGGCGTTTGTCAGTGGTTTTGAAGGATGCTGGCTACAAACACGACGTTGTCGAAGCGGCGCTGGCGGCGCAATCCGCCAACCCGGCGGCAGCGGCCCGGGCGGTGAAGCAGTTATCGGCGTGGGTGAGCCGCGCAGACTGGTCCACGATCCTGCCTGGGTATGCAAGATGCGTCCGCATTACCCGCGATCAAAAAGAATCCTACGAAGTGAACGAAAAACTCCTCGCCGAAAAGGAAGAAAAGGACTTATACGCTGCATTCAAGCAAGCGGTCAGCGGTCAGCGGTCCACCGTCAATGACTTTCTCGAGATCGTCCTTGTCCTCGTCCCTTTCATCAACGCCTTCTTCGATAAAGTGCTGGTGATGGCAGAAGATGAGAAGGTGAAAGAAAACCGCCTAGCGCTGGTTGGGCGAATTGCCAGCCTATCCGAAGGTCTGGCTGATTTGAGCAAACTGGAAGGGTTCTAAGTTTTCGCTGCGAAGTAGGACGCCAAAAGAAATTTAACACCATAAGCCGACTGCCGACGGCGGTCTCTGGTCTGTGTCGGCGGTCAATAATCTGTAAAGAAGCATTCTACGATTTACTGAACACTTAACATGCCTGTATCACTGCCATAAAATACCGTTCATTGCTCTGTTGCAAGGATGTCATTGCGAGCCGCCGCAAGCGGCGAAGCAATCCCTTGCGCTGGCAGGAAGGCTGTTTCGCTTTGCTCGCAGTGACAGATTTTGAGAGTGTTTACAACAGAGCAACCGTTCATTATTAAACCTGCGCTTCGGTATCGCCGTTACTACCTCTACTTTCGGCGCGCACCGTGGGGGATTTGCGCTTATGCCATCACCGAAGACAGGTTTACTCAAAGCGCATAAACGCCTCACAGAAACGTGGGGCGTTTATGTTTAACCACGCTGAAGGAGCGTGCCATAAATTGGAGGGACCTCTGCAGGCTCTGATGGCGCGTTACAAAACGCCGTGTAGATCATCGGCGGGGCGAAACGGGAAACCAGCCTCCCCGCCCGCGCCATTGAGTTGACTGAGTTCATCGGCGGTGAAGCGGAAAAGGTGGAATGGGAACCGCTCAACATGTTGGAAGCTTTCCGAGGGAGATACCATTGAACCGGCGGAAAGTATGGGTGTTACATGGAAAGTCTTACCAGTTTGGTGATGAGGCGTGGCAGGGCAGCCTGATATTGTCCGAATGCAGAGGGGAGGGGCATACCCCCCCCTTGACGTTTCACCCCGCGTATACTATACTTTTTTCTAGATATAATATCTAATATCTAGAAAACCATGTTCACCGATCCTCCTTCCCATCGTCAATTGCGAAAACTGGTGGCTGACCAGTTGCGCGCCGCCATTCTCGAAGGGCGTTTCCAGCCCGGCGAATGGCTGCGGCAGGAAAAACTGGCTCAGGAATTGAACGTCAGTCAGATGCCGGTGCGCGAGGCCCTCAAAGAGCTGGCAGCAGAAGGGCTGATCGAGCATGTCCCCTATCGTGGAGCGCGGGTGGTCAGTTTTTCCGCTGAAGATGTGATTGACCTCTACGAACACCGCGCCTTCCTGGAAGGACGCGCCGCCTTTTTTGCCGCTGCCCACATCACCCCCAAAGAGATTGCCCAACTCAAGCACATGGCGTCTGATATGGCGGCTTTCCCACCGGAGCAAATCGGCGAATATCGCAAACTCAACCGCCTCTTTCATACTCTCATTTTTTGCGCCAGCCGCCGCGATTATCTCATCCGCACTCTCAGCCATATGTGGGAGACTTTCCCCACCATGCTGACCTCCAACTTTGCCGCCAGCGCCCAGCAGCCCCTGCCCGGCCGCGACCTGCAAGACCAGAGCGAGCATCAAGCCATCATCGCTGCCCTGGAAGCCAGAGACGGACAACGCGCCGAACAAGCCATGCGTGACCACATCCTCTCGGCAGCCAAACACCTCCTTCAACTCTTACAACCCTCCCCATGACGACGATCCTGATGCCCATGGGCGGCGCCGTGGACGAACGCCGCCGTCCCGAAGTTTTCCTGGAATTCCTGCGCCGCGCCGGAGGCGCTCAGGCACGCATTCTGATTTTCCCGCAAGCCTCGGCGCGCCCTGAAAGCGGACAAGAATACACCGACCTTTTCCGCCAACTTGGCGGAGGAGAGGCGCAAGTCTTGGAATTTCGCCAGCGCGCTCAGGCGGATGAAGAGGAGAATATACGCCTGGTTCGCCAGGCAAGCGGCATTTTCTTCGCTGGCGGTGTGCAAATGCGGCTGTCCGCTCTGCTTGGCGGGACGCGCCTGGAGGCGGAACTGCTCCAGGCCTACCGGCGCGGTTGTGTTGTCGGTGGGACGAGCGCCGGGGCCTCAATTCTCTCTAAGACGATGGTCGCTTATGGCAAAGGAGGTTCCTCTCCCCGTGAGCGCATCCTGCAAATGTCCCCCGGTCTGGGCTTCACCGACCGCTTCCTCTTCGACCAGCATTTCCGCCAGAAGGACCGCCTCGGACGACTGATTTACGCTGTTGCCTCCCACCCCGGCATCCTTGGCGTGGGCATTGACGAAGATACCGCCGTCGTCGTCGAGGACGATTCCCATCTGACGGTGTACGGTTCGGGCGCGGTGACCATCGTGGACGGGCGGCATATCACTGCTACCGACGTGGCGGAGTCCGAAAACGGACGCCCGGTTGCCGTCGCCAACCTTATCGTCCACGTTTTGACGCGCAAGTGTGTGTACGAGTGCGAGAGCGGACAGGCGCATCTCGCCTCTCAACCGTTTGAGGTGGCTAATGTCAACGTGAGTCAACGTTAGAGTTAGAGAATGTTAGTCAACGTTAGAGAACGTTGACTACGCTGCGCTGCGCCACGCAAAACGCAATTCAATTTCAGAAAGGAGAAGAACATGAAATCTCTGAAAATCACCCTATCATTCCTGTTCATCCTGTCCCTGCTTCTCACTGCCTGCGGAGGGAATACTGCCCCCACGGCCGCGCCAGACGCTTCCGGCGGCGGAGAAGCCCCCGCCGAAGCCGTGCCGACTGCCGCTCCCAGCGGTCCTATCTCCGGCGGCACGGTCATCATCGGCACGCCCCAGGAGCCGCAAATACTAAACACCTTGCTTTCCGGCTCTTCCATTGAGGATGCGGTCATTTCCCTATTCATCGAGGGACTTATTCAGGTCAATGAAAACGGCGAATATGTTCCCGTTCTGGCCAAAGACCTGCCGGAAATCTCCGAGGATGGGCTGGTCGTCACCTACCACCTGCGCGAGGGCGTCAAATGGTCGGATGGGCTGGACTTCACCTGTGAGGATGTCACCTTCACTTACGAAGGCATCATGTCTGATCTCTCGCAGGTCAGCACCTCTGGCTACAGCCTGATTGAGAGCATCGAATGCCTAGACCCGCTCACCGTCGAGGTTGCCTTTAGCGAAGTCTATGCTCCATATCTGCGCCTGTTCTCCTATATTGTTCCCCGCAACGCCGGCGAAATTGACCAGATGGAAACCTGGGACTATAACCAGAAGCCGACCGGCACCGGCCCGTTCGTGTTAGAAGAATTGGCGCCAGGTGATCACCTAACCTTCGTCCGCAACCCGTATTTCCGCGAAGAGGACAAGCCCTACCTGGATAGCGTCATCATCAAAATCCTGCCCTCGCGCGAGACGGGGATGCAACTGCTCAAGACTGGCGAAATCCATGCTCTTTGGGATGTGACCGAGGCGGATTTCCCAGCGCTGGCGCAGATGGAGGCTGACGGCGTCTCCTATGTCAGCGTGCAAAACGGCGATATCGAGCAACTAGTGTTGAACTTCGGCGCCAATGATGGCAGCGCGCCCGCCGATCCGGCTGAGAATCCGCATCCCATTCTGTACGATTTACGCATACGCCAGGCGATTCAATACGCCATCAACAAGCAGGAAATTGCCGATACGCTTCTTTACGGCAACGTCAAGCCAGGCGCCTCGGTTCTTTCGTTCGGTCAATATGCCTGCGATCTGCCGGTCAGCGAATACGATCCCGAAAAAGCCAAAGCCCTGCTGGAGGAGTCCGGCTGGAAGTCCGGCTCGGACGGCATCCGTGAAAAGGACGGCACGCGCCTCAGCCTGAAGATCGCCACCACTACCGGCAACCAGTTGCGGGAACAGACCGAACAGGTACTGGTAGAAATGCTCAAACAGGTTGGCATCGAACTGGTCATCGAGAACGTTCCTTCCGACGTGCTATTTGCCGGCTGGGAAAGCGACGGCATGCGTGACCATGGGAAGTTCGATATCGTGATGTACACCACCGGGCCCTACATCTTCGCTCCCGACAGCCACCTCTACAGCAACTATCACAAAGATTCCATCCCCACTGCCGAGAACGAAGGCAGCGGCGCCAACTTCAGCCGCTACATCAATGACGATGTCTCTGCCTGGATTGATGATGCTTTCGTCACCACCGATGACGCGCAGCGTCATGAATTCTTCTGCAAAGTTGCCGAGCAGATCAACAAAGACATCCCCCGCATCTACCTCTACGACCGCCTCTCCATCACGGCTTACCGCACCGAATTCCACAACCTGGTCATTTCACCCTCCTTCGTAGACTTCGCCTGGAACGCCCAAGAGTGGTGGTTAGAGCCGTAACAAGACCTTTTCCTGCTTCTCCCCTCTTCGGTTGAGGGGAGGAGCAGACTGGATGTCTATGGGCACATATTTCCTGCGCCGCATCCTGCAAGCCATTCTTACCCTGTTGGTTATCAGCATGGTCATCTACGGCTTGCTGTCCACCGTCCCCGGCGGATTCATGACCGTTTACAACGTGCGTGACGACATGACCCCCGAAGACTTGGCGCGCATCCGCGCTAAATTCGGGCTGGACGACCCGCTGCCGGTGCGTTACCTGAAATGGCTCAGCGCCACCCTGCAGGGCGATTTGGGACACTCCTTTACCAGCAAGCGCCCGGTGACTCAGGAAATTGTCGAGCGTCTGCCGAACACGCTGCTGCTGATGGGCATCTCGCTGCTCACCACCTTGCTGGTGGCTGTGCCGCTTGGCATCCTTTCGGCGGTCAAAAAATACTCCCTCTTCGATCACATCGCCACTACGCTGGCATTTGCCGGGCAATCGCTGCCGGTCTTCTGGTTTGGGCTGCTACTCATCATCGTCTTTGCGGTGACGCTGCGCGGTTCCGATGGGCGCCCGCTCCTGCCCGGCGCAGGTATGTACACCCTCGGACAGCCCTTCTCCCTCGCCGACCGCATCCGCCACCTCATTCTGCCGGTGACCATGCTCACTTTCGTCTCGGCAGCCGGTTATATGCGCTACCTGCGCTCCTCCATGCTGGATGTCATCAACCAAGACTACATCCGCACTGCCCGCGCCAAAGGATTGCGCGAACGCAAGGTGATTTACAAGCACGCCCTGCGTAACGCCCTCATTCCGCTGATTACCCTCATCGGCCTCGACCTGCCCTCGCTCTTCGGCGGAGCGCTCTTCACTGAGACCATCTTCGCCTGGCCTGGCGTCGGTCGGTTGTACTTTTCCGCCGCGCTGAAGACCGATTATCCCCTCGTCATGGCGATTCTGATGATTGAGGCCGTCCTCATCATCCTTTCCAGTCTGCTGGTGGATTTCCTCTACGCCTGGCTCGACCCGCGCATTCGCCTCTCGTGACCATGACCACTCCTGCCGAATCCCCCTCCCTGTTCCTGTTCTTCTGGCGGCGCTTCCGCAAACACCGCATGGCGCTGGTGGGCGGCTTTATTACCCTGCTCATTGCTGTCTTGGTCGCCTTTGCGCCCCTCTTCTCTCGCCACGATCCCATGACGCAAAACTTGCGCCAGCGCTTCCAGCCGCCCTCTGCCGAACACTGGATGGGCACCGACGACCTGGGGCGCGATCTATGGGCGCGCGTCCTCTACGGCGGGCGGATTTCCTTCAGCGTCGGTTTCGTGGCAATGGCGGTTTCCATCGGTTTAGGTTCTCTCATCGGGCTAATTAGCGGGTATTATGGCGGATGGCTAGACGCCATGCTGATGCGCATTACCGAAATCTTCCTCTCCACACCGCGCCTGTTCATTCTCATCGCCCTGGGCATGTTCCTGCGCACGCTCGACCTGCCCTGGCTGAAACCCGGTTCCTTCCTGCCGATTGCCGCGGTCATCGGCGCGCTCTCGTGGATGGGCACTGCCCGTCTGGTGCGCGCCTCCACTCTGGAAATGCGCGAGTACGAATTTGTACTCGCCTCCCGCGCCCTGGGTGCCTCCGACTTACACGTCCTCCTACGCCGCATCTTTCCCAACATCGCCAGCCCTATCATCGTCTCTGCCACGCTCGGACTGGCAGACGCTATCATCAGCGAAAGCGGCCTTTCTTACCTCGGCTTCGGCGTGCAACTGCCCACTCCCACATGGGGCAACATGCTTTC
>DAOTXI010000605.1:0-2108 GCA_034435475.1 Anaerolineales bacterium | reverse complement strand
GAGAAGGGCTACGCCGCAAGCAAGCCCGTCATCGCCGCGCTTGAAAAATACAGAAACGACCACGGCGCCTACCCCGAATCGCTGACGGAACTAGTCCCCGATTACCTGCCCGCCGCCCCCACCAAGACCGAAGACCTGGACTTTTTTTATTCGAGCACTGGCGATAGTTATCAGTTTTCATTCTATTACATCGGTCCGGGCATGAACTCCTGCACCTTCACCCCTGAATCAAAGGAATGGGATTGTTCAGGGGCGTACTAGCCTGTCAGGTGATACAATTCCATCAAGTGTATAGATCGAGGCGGGTCATCGACCGGAGACCTGGGTGTTTACCGAAGCGACCCATCATGCACTTATTATTCACCCGCCCGGTATTTGGCGGCGCTTATGTGCAGTGACGCAATTCCATGTGGGACCGTCGCGCACCCAGGAGATATGAAATGGAATACAAGCTCTACGTCGGGAATCTGGCGTACTCGGTCACCGAAGCCGATCTGCAGGCGCTCTTTGCTCAGGCAGGCGCGGTCAAATCCGTGGCGCTGATCAAGGACAAGTTTACGGGTCAATCCAAGGGGTTTGCCTTCGTGGAAATGGAAAACCAGCAGGGCATGGATACCGCCATCAATATGTTCAACGGCAAGGATTTCCAGAGCCGCGCCCTCTCGGTCAGCATTGCCCGTCCGCGGGAGGAACGCTCCAACTTCGGCGGCGGATTCAATAACCGCGGTGGCGGCAGGGGCGGGAACAACGACCGAAAACGGAAACCCCGAAACGGAGACAACAAATCACGCTGGTAATTAAATAAAAAAATCTCCCTTCGCGGGGGATTTTTTTATTATCGGTAATTAGTAACTGATGTTACGCAGTAGGGGCGACCCGTCCCAATCCACGAGAATTTCGTTGCGCCAGAGAGGGTCGCCCTATGCGGGCAACGCAACCGCGCGCGCAAAGGGCGACCCTTTGTTGCGTTCAGAGGTTTTATGGGATTCTGGCGGGTCGCCCCTACGATACACTGGCAAACTGCGTAAGGATAGTTAGTAAAACGTCCCGAAGGTTGCCAGCAGGATCACAAATTACTCGAAATAAACCTTCGGGACGGTGCTTGAATTTTATTTCCGATAACGTCTAATTCATAATGTGGTTTATTGACCGATGTTACACACGAGGGTGAAAACCTGCCCGCCCTCTTGAACAAGGAGGGAAGTCACGCCCAAAAACCGCCGCTCTACTTTGACGGAGGTAAATTCCCCTGCTATACTCCTATTAGTTCAGTAGTTGTATAGTTTGGGTGGTTTAGGTAATTTTGTAGTTACCGCCTGCCATCCGGACTATCCAACTACAACACCAACCAACCATCAAACTACCCAACCACCAAGGAGAAACCCCCATGGCTTTCAAACTTACCTACGCCACCATGTTCAACCCGCCCGAGACCCTGCACAAAGGCTTCGACAAAGCCGTCGCCCACCTCAAGGCGAACCTCGGCAAAGAATACGGGATGATCATAGACGGCAAGGACGTCTTCGCCGACGAAAAATTCGACGACTTCTCCCCCGTCAACACCGAGTGGAAGCTGGCGGTGATGCAGAAGGGTAACGCCACCCACGCCAAAATGGCGATCGACGCAGCCCGACGCGCCTTTCCCAAGTGGAGCCGCACCCCGTGGCAGACCCGCGTCAAACTGGTGCGCAAGGCTTCGGCGTTGATCGAGAAGCGCATCTTCGAACTCGGCGCGGCAATGGCGCTCGAAGTCGGCAAGAACCGCATGGAGTCGCTCGGCGACGTGCAGGAGACTGCCGACCTGATGTATTACTCGGCGCTGATGATGGAGCAGAATAACGGCTTCATCAAACCGATGGGCAAAGACCCGCTGGTCGGCTTCGACGCCACCAACGTATCGGTGCTCAAACCCTACGGCGTATGGCTGATCGTCTCGCCCTTCAACTTCCCCTTCGCCCTCACCGGCGGACCGACCGGCGCGGCTCTCGTGGCTGGCAATACCGTCGTCATCAAACCCGCCACCGATACGGCGTGGATCGTGCGACTGTACGCGGAATGCCTGCGCGATGCGGGATTCCCGGATGGTGTGGTGAACTTTGTAACGGGTC
>DAOTXI010000604.1:0-9153 GCA_034435475.1 Anaerolineales bacterium | reverse complement strand
GGAGAATCCCTTCCGCGCGTATGGCGCGCTCTTCACCGCATCCATAGGTTCGCTTACACGCCTGATCGAGGGCTTGCAAATCTATTCCACCACCGGCGAGACAAGGCTGCTGTTGCGGGCGTTCTATCCGTTAACGGAAAGCCTTGTGACCGCCACACCCTACATTTTCGCGGGGCTTTCAGTGGCGCTGGGTTTCCGATGCGGCTTATTTAACATCGGCGCCGAGGGACAGTTCTTCATTGGCGCGTTATCTGCCGCCTTTGTCGGCTACAGCATCCAGGGATTGCCGACGATCATCCACCTGCCGCTGGCGATTCTCGGTGGCGCGCTGGGTGGAGCCTTGTGGGGCATGATCCCCGGTTATCTCAAGGCGCGCTTTGGGGCGCATGAAGTGGTCAATACCATCATGATGAACTGGATTGCCTTCCGTTTGAGCGACTGGCTGTTGAACGGACCAATGAAAGGTCCCGGCTTTCGTCCGGTAACCCCCACCATTTTTGAATCAGCAGAGCTGCCGCGCTTCTTCCCGGACCCGCTGCGCTTCAACCTCGGATTCTTCCTTGCGCTTCTGGCGGCATATCTCGTCTACTGGTTCCTGTTCAAGACCACGCTTGGCTTCGAGATCCGCTCGGTGGGCGCAAATCCCGATGCCGCCAAATATGCGGGTATGAACATTGTGCGTAACTTTGTACTGGTGATGGTGCTGGCGGGCGGGATGGCGGGGCTGGCAGGATCAGCCCAGGTTCTCGGTGTGGATCACTGGGTGGGGCAGGGTTTCTCAGCCGGATACGGGTTCGATGCGATCGCGATCGCCCTGCTCGGAAAAAGTCACCCGTTCGGCGTCGTCTTGGCGGCACTTCTGTTCGGCTTCCTGCGCTCTGGCGCAACCAACATGCAGTCAATGGCAAATATCCCGATTGACATCATTTCGATCATCCAGGGTATGGTGATCATATTCATAGCCGCGCCAGAGATCATTCGCTGGTTCTACCGTATCCGCGCCGTCAAAAAAGACGAGACTGTGCTGACCCGCGGCTGGGGCAGTTAACGAGGTTGTCATGAACAATTCATCCACTGATATCAGTTCGGCAATCGAGAGGCGCAGGCGTATTTCGTTCGGGATCACTCTTCTGGTCATGGGGTTGGTCATCTACCTGTTATTTGGGTCGAATACAAAACCCGGTACGCTGACGACTTTTGGCTTGAACCTGCTTGGTTCGCAAGCCATCGAGATTTCCGACCTGGTGGTCCCGTCCCTGCCTGCGATCTATCTCATGGCGGCAATCGCCGTTTTTACAGGAGCGTACCAACTGGCGCGCGGCGTGCGCTCGACGGGTTGGTTGATTGGCATCCTGGCATTCACTTTCGTCTTCGCCTTCTTGATGTGGGCGGCGCAGGATAAATCCTTCAACTTGACCGGCATGTTGCAAAGTTCCCTGGTGCGTGCCACACCCATTGCCCTGGCGGCGTTGTGCGGCGTGATCAGCGAACGCGCGGCGGTCATTAACATCGGCATCGAAGGCATCATGCTCATGGCGGCGCAGGTGGCGGTCGTCACTGCCACCGTATCCGGCAATCTTTACGTGGGATTGGTCTCCGCCATCATCATGGGTGGACTGGTTGCGGCTTTCCACGCCTTCCTTGTCATCCGCTTCAAAGTGGACCAGGTCATCAGCGGCGTCGCCATAAATATTTTCGGCGCAGGCGCGACCTCCTTCATCAGTTCGCGCTTCATGGCGCACGCGACAGACACGTTGAACAATTCCGGCACGTTCCCCATTATTGCCATTCCCGGGCTTTCGAAAATCCCCGTGCTTGGACCCGTGTTTTTCGAAAACAACCTGATCGTTTATCTCACGATCCTCCTCGTCATTGTCATGCATGTCATGCTGTACTACACCCCGTGGGGGTTGCGCACGCGCGCGGTGGGTGAACATCCCAAAGCCGCGGATACCCTGGGCATAAATGTGTATCTCACGCGTTACGTCAACGTCATTCTCGGTGGAATGATCGCGGGGATCGGCGGCGCGTACTTCACCATCGGCTCGGTGGGGCGCTTCGACGAGATTCTGACAGCCGGCAAGGGCTTCATAGGTCTCGCCGCGATGGTCTTCGGCAATTGGAATCCGATCGGCGCATACACGTCTTCGCTCATCTTCGGCTTCGCGGATTCCCTGCAGGTCAAATTGCAGATTTTGCGAATCCCGATCCCCTCCGAATTCCTGCTCATGGCTCCTTACATTGTGACCATGATCATCCTGACCGGCGTGGTCGGGCGCGCCGTTCCCCCTGCCGCAGACGGCCAGCCGTACGAGAAGTAAACGCTTCTCTCCCCGCTCTGGCTCGATCCAAAGACAGGAGTTTTCCCGCCTCCTGTCTTTTTGTTTACCAGGAAACAAGGTTGATTTTCCAAAAACATCCTGCGGTAAAATGACTCTCCTAAAGAGGAGAAGCGATGAAAAAGTTCATACACCTGTTTCAATTATTTGCTGTCTGCGCGTTGCTAATCAGCGCCTGTAACCTGCCGTCGGGGAATCCTGATGAGGGCGCCGAGGTCAGCGGAACGTTTGCCGCCCAGACCATCGAAGCGCTGCTGACCACAACTGTCACCCCCACATTTACATCCCTGCCTGGCGTTACGCCCGTCACCAACACTCCCGCCCCAACCAACACGAACACTCCTGCGCCCACCGCCACCCCGGTCTGCCCGCAGGGACAATTCGTCACCGATGTCACCATCCCGGATGGGACTGAGATGAACCCCGGTCAGACATTCACGAAGAAATGGCGCATCCGCAATACCGGCACCTGCCAATGGAGCGGATATACCCTCGTGTTCGACTCGGGCGACTCGATGGGCGGACCCGCCACCCAACCCATCGGCATTGTCAGCCCGGGACAGGAGATTGACATTGAAGTCAACCTGACGGCCCCCGCCTCAGCCGGAAACTACCGCGGATACTGGCGCATCGTTTCAAACAACAATGTTCTTGTCCCCATGCTGAACGGCTACCAGGGCAGGGCTTTTTATGTGGATATTAAGGTCAAAGCGCCGTTGCCAACCGCCACCCCCACTAACACGCTCCCTCCTGCCATTGCGCAGGTCATCCTCGTCACCCTGAGCGGAGAGGATGGACATGTCACTTCCACCGGGACGACCAATCAATTCCCGAACGTAGGCGATAACAGTTTTAATGAGCAGTTGCAGGCTTTTGTAAGTTTCGATATGTCCCTCATCCCGGCTGGCGCGACAATTACCAAAGTCGAAGTGGATTTCAGCGACTACGACATGTTGGGCAATCCCTTCAGCCTTGCAGACGGATGCCTGCGCGCCTACGCCCAGAATTATGGAACGCTGGACGCGGGCGATTTTGTCGCATCTGGCGACCCATCCGGCGCTTACATCCGTTGGTGCGGCGCGGGTGAGTTGAGTTCGCAGTTCGAAGACGCGGACATGAAAACCCTTGTCCAAAGCGCGGTCGGTTCTTCCAGACTTCAACTCCGCCTGCAATTCAAATCACCCAATCCAAATGGCGATGGCGTTGCCGATGCGGTCAGGTTTGGAGACATTCGCCTGATAGTAACCTATCAATAGAAAAAACCTTTTTGCGCAAAAATTATGTAAACGCCAAGATAATAGTCCATTAATCCGGAGACGCCCGCCAAAGCGGGCGTTCTCATTTAACAGTATAATTTTCCCGTAACATGAAAGGAAAAAAATGCTCAAAACCAAAATAAAAAACCTGATCACCCTGACCTTCATCACATCCCTGCTCATCACTGCCTGCGGAAGCGATGCTGAAACCCAGGCGATCATCCAAACCTCGGTGGCGCAGACCGTTGCCGCTCAAGCGCCCACTGAAAACCCCGCCACCGAGACCCCGGCTGTCACAGAGATACCCACAAAGACCCCCTTCGCGCAAACGCCGCTTCCCTCCCCGATCCCATCGCCCACATCCTTCATCCCTGCCGGTTCCAAAGCCGAATGCGCCAGCGCCAGCCTCGAAGATGAAACCGTGGTGGACGGCAAAATATACAAACCCGGCGCGGAATTCATCAAGACCTGGTACATCAAAAACACCAGCCCCTGCACGTGGGATACCACCTACAAGATCGTCTTCTGGTCCGGCGACATGCTCGGCGGCGGGTACGTCTATCAACTGCCGCGGGTGACCGGACCCGGACAGACCGTGCCAATCGAACTTGTGCTGATCGCCCCTGAAACCCCCGGAACCTATCGCTCCGAATGGAAATTACAAACCCCCGATAACATCAACTTCGGAGTCGGCATCTATCAGGCGGCATTCTATACCGAGATCGCCGTTTCCGCCGAGGAAAAACCCGTCTACGGCATAACCTCGGTCGTCATGGAAATTGACCGCGAACCGGATTACGGATGCCAGCCCGCCAACATAGATTATTGGGCAATCGTCACCCTCACCACCAACGGACCCATCAAGATCAAATACCAAATCCGCCATTCAGACGGTGGACACGCCACCCCCCAGACCCTGGAAATCACCGAAGCCTCCAAGATCGTCCTGAACGATCACCGCTGGCGGGTCGGGCGCGCCAACTCGCAGAACGATAACCGATGGATGCAATTTGTCCTCATTGACCCGTACTACCAGGAATATGAGCAGGTGGGCTTCGAGTTCTTCTGTCCATAGCCGTTTGGAAATCAGGAAGCCCTGCGAACTCGCGGGGCTTCCTCCTTATCGGGAACCTTGCGCATGTGAGATTCGTCTTTAGTGTCTGAAAGGAATGGAGAAGCATGTATCGAACAAAATCCCCGCTTGGTTTTTTATTCATCGTTTTATTGACGGTCCAACTTGCCTGCAACCTGCCGGGATCGGATTCCGGCACCCCGGACCCCTTCGCCACCCTGAACGGACTCTACACCGCCTCGGCTCAGACTCTGACTGCGGCCGCCACTTCCACCCCGGGCTTGCCCCCGCCGACGGTGGTGACTCTGGCGGGTTCGCCCACAGCCACGAATCCGCCTGTGACGTTGTCACCCGCTCCCGTGTCCCGTTGTGATGCGGCGGAATTCCTCGCGGATGTCACCTACCCTGACGGAAGCATCGTCCCGCGCAGCACCACCTTCGTCAAAATCTGGCGCATCCGCAATGTCGGAACCTGCACCTGGAGCACATCGTATTCCATCGCCTTTACCAGCGGAGACAGCATGGGCGCGTCGGCATCCGTCTCCATGCCGGGCAGTGTTGCTCCGGGGCAATATATCGAAATCCCTGTTGCCTTTGTTTCGCCTGCTACCGACGGAAATTATCGCGGCTATTGGAAGTTGCGCAACGCGTCAGGCAGTTTGTTTGGAATTGGCGGCGCGGCAGATGCAGCCTTCTGGGTGGACATCCGCGTGACGGGACCTTCCTTTGTGGCTTACAACTTCGCCGATAAATATTGCGACGCCAACTGGACGAGCGGAGCGGGCAACTTGCCCTGCCCCGGCACGAACGGCGATGCCAACGGGTACATCATTCGCTTGAACGCGCCGGTAATGGAAAACGGCGTAACCGAGGATGAACCTGGTCTCCTGATGGTCCCGCAAAACGTCAACAACGGTTATATCAGCGCCCAATTCCCGTCAATCACTGTGCAAGCCGGAGACCGCTTCCGCACCATCGTCAACTGCCAGCATGGCGCGTCGAATTGCAATGTCATCTTCCGGCTTGATTATTTGAACAATGGCGTGATCAAGACCTATGCCAGTTGGGCTGAGGTTTACGAAGGCAAGTATTACCCGGTGGACCTCGACCTGAGTTCGTTGAAGGGCGAGACCTTGAAGTTCATCCTCGTCGTAAACGCGAATGGTGGCAACAACCAGGATTATGCCATCTGGCTCAACCCGCACATCGTCCGCCAGGGGAACGCGCCAACGGCGACCAACACTCCCATTCCGAGCCCGACGTTTACTCCGACTATAACCTTCACACCGACAGCAACGTTCACGCCGACAGAGACCTTTACCCCCACTTTCACACCAACACCAACTTTTACCGAAACGCCCAGCAGTACGCCGGCGCCATAAAGTGCCAGACCAAAATACCCGCCCAGTTATTTTTCGCGGGCGGGTATTTTTTACCGGGCAAGGCCGGGATGGGCGTTTGCGACTTCTATGCTGTTTTTGATTTGGCTGGTTTCAGGAAATATGCTGTGTATTTTCCCCGGGTGGTGTAACCCAGCTTTTCAGCCAATCCACAGGATTCGGTGTTTGCCGCATCCCAATGTGCGTCCATGTTATGCTCCAGGCACCAGCGGAGAAGATTCGCCGACAAGACGGTGGCGGCACCCTTTCTTCGGTAATCCTCTTCGACGAACAGACTGACTTCGATGCCCATACTGCAAACCAGGGAGGAATATGCCGCGCCAATAACTTTGCCACCCTGCTCGATGAAAAACCCGATCCCGCGATCTTGAAAATCGGATGAAGATTCAAAATCCGAGACATCGATAAAATGGTCTTTTCCTTTCAGGCTTTCGATCAACACAGCATCCATCCGCTTGACCTCATCCGCATATATGGAAGCCCGGCAGAGTTTTTTTATAAGTTCGAGAGACAGGTTTGCCGATGAAAAAATATACCTTTCGATGGCAAAGAACCGCTCTCCGAAAACTTCCTGGAACGCTTCAGCCCAGCCTTCAGAGGCGGACATAAACAGGTTGTACGGTTCAAAACCTTTAATCAGCTTTGCGCCGCCATTGCCAGCCGGATTCCCCGCAAAATAATGAAAGGGACCGATTCTGATCATGAATGCGGACGGATTTTCGATATCATCGACGAAGGCCGCGCCCATTTGGTCTTCCAGCACGCATTCGATGGAAACATCCACGCGGGGGACATTGCGGAATGCCCGCGCCAGGCGGATGCGGTTTGCTTTTGTAAGGGGGTATTCGTGGATCATTCTTCTCTCCAATATTCCCCGCCCCCGCCTTCACGCTTCATCAGTTTGAACCCAACCAGCTCACGCCTGAGAGAAGCTGTATCTTCGTGGAAACTGCTCAATATCTCGTTGACCTGTTTCTCGCTGTAACGTTTTCCGACTTTGAACGCTTTTGCCACATAACGCAGGATGGCTTCCAGTTTCTTGCGCTGTGCCGGGATGGTCTTAAGGCTGCCATCCTTGCGCGTATAGGTTTCGATGACTTTGCGGTCGTAGGCATCCGTATCTACATCCGCCACAGAGGCGGTCATCTTCTCCTGCGAGAACAGGCTGCGCGATTTTTCTTCGAGCGCCTTCTGGTCAAGTTGATAGACGTTGTAGTAACTCTCCGTCTGCGCATGGACCAGCCCGGCTTTCGCAAGTTTCGATAAATGGTGTGAGACAGTGGAGGCTTTCAAACCCAACAGCGCGGCGAGCTCCTCCACGCTGTAGGGCTTTTGTGCCAGCAAGCCGACGATCTTTAGACGGTTCGCATCCGCGAGAACTTTGAAGAAGGCGACGAGTTCTTCGCTCAATTTATGCCTCGCGGATTCTGGTATTGGGGTTGTAGCCGTTTTCAACCGGCTGAAGTTTTTCCACCCAGATCATCTCCAACAAGGTCAGTTCATCTTGAAGATTGAAATTCGGGTCGTCTTTCATTTGCACTTCTTCGAGAATCTCAAAGACAAACGCATCCGCGCCCAGTTCATTCCAATCGTTTTGCAGGGTTTTGTTGGTATGGCTTCCGATCTTGAGCATGAATTTGTGACGATTTAGCGGACCTTCGAGGTTCAGGCTGCTGCCAAGCAGCATCTTACCGTTTGCCGTATTCTTTACCTGATAAATTCCAGAAGGTTTGATGCGCTCTTTGTACTCGCGATTAAGTTCTTTTCTTGTTTTAATTTCCATTTCGCACTCTCCAATATTTCGAGCCGTCGCTCTCACGAGCAAGCAGACCGGCATCCACTAAATCGCGGCGTAACCCAGCCGAATCTTCGTTGAAGCGTTTAATAACAATATTGACTTCACGTTCGGTGTAGGTTTTATCAAATTCAAAGAACTGAATAAGATAATCTAGGATCGGTCTCAGTTTGGCAGGCTGCAAGGGGACCTGTTTGATGCTACCATCCGCATTGAGATGAGCTTTGAGAATCTTCTTGGATTTCTCGTCCAACGCTTCATCTGGGACGAAGACTGGTCTCTGTTCTGTGAGCTTTTCCTTCGCCATAACAGCAAGACGTTGATCGTTCAACGAATACAAGCCGTCTTCCTGATGGATCGCGCCAACGAATTCCAGGAATGCCAAATGGTTGAGCGAATCTTTTGGCGAAAGTTTCAGACGTTCAGCGACCTGCTCACGGGTGGCAGGACCCTGTGCGAGCAGACCGACGATCTGCAACCGGACCGGGTCCGACATGGCTTTGACAAAATCGAGCATCTCGTTCATGGTTCACTTCCGTAAATTTATTTCGATGAATATCGAATTAGATTTTAGGCGTGAATCAGGGTTTTGTCAAGCCCGCTTTGTAGGTCAGGCTTTCAGCCTGACAAATATTAGACTTTATCCGTAATGAGAAAAAACGTCCCGAAGGTTGCTGTTTTGCCTTTTGAGCAGCTCGAAAAAACCTTCGGGACGGTTATTTCGGATAATGACTATTGACCGCTTTTTCACGCTGCAAGCGTGACCTACGTGATCCAATTAATTCAAAACTTCAATATTCGGTTCGAGCGGAATGCGGTTGATGAGGTCTTCGAAATCTGCCTTGGTGACTTCGGACTGGGGTTTGTCCATCAGCGCGAGCAGGGTCGCTTCCATGACGTTGGTGCCGAAGGACCTCCCCTCCCGCCGCGGCGTGACCGTTACGAGGATGTGCAGGTTGCGTTCGCGCAATTCTTCCACGTTCTTTGCGGTGGTGGTGTTGGTGACGATGATCTTCCCGCTTAAATCGTCCGGCATGTATTGGCGAATGAATAGAAAGTCACCGGCGAGCACTTGGGCGTGTTTGTAGTATTTTTCCCACTTGGGTTGCGGCGGCTTATCCTGCTCTGAGCCGAGCGGGTACAGCCAGGAGAAAGGCATCTGCACGATGACAGGCAAAAGGATCGTTGCAAGAATACGCGCCTGGCGCAAAGTACGGATCGGGATCGGCAGACCCAACGCGAACATGAAATCGCCGAAGATCACATCCAGCCCGGCTTCGACCATGGCTTT
>DAOTXI010000603.1:0-2281 GCA_034435475.1 Anaerolineales bacterium | reverse complement strand
CCGGAATTGAGGATTAAATTTTTCCCATTACGCCTGTGCATTTGAATGTGGGAATGACCGCCGATGAATACCGAAGCGCCCTGCCCCGCAAAAAGTTCGTCGAGTTTTTCCTGCGGCGTGGTGGCAACGATCAGGTCAGTGGTTGAGTTGGGTGAACCATGAAACGCCAGCAGTTCGATGCCGTTGTCAAATTGAACGGTATGCATTTGCTTGAACGTACGGATGAAATCCATCTCAGTCCCGGAAAGATGCTCCACACCCCATTCGAGGTCGGGGATCAAATGAGATGTGATCTCAAAATCCGCTGCGTGGGCCGGGTCAAGGATCTCCTGGTCGTGATTCCCCATAATGGTGACGGCATTCCATTCTTTGAGCGCGCCCAACACCTCGCAGGGCTGCGGTCCCAGGCTGACGGTATCGCCAAGACAGATCAACTGGTCAATCCCCTCTTGTTTGATATCCGCCAGAACTGCTTCGAGCGCTGTAAAACTACCGTGAATATCTGAAATAAATCCAATGCGCATGATTAAGGATAATTTTACACGACCCCGCTCAATTTTCGTGGTAAATAGAACTTATGGGTGATGGACGCTCCGCCTCAGGACCCGTACCCAGCCAGGTATGCCTCCCAGGTTCTCACGCCGCCTGAAGCGTGATCTCCTCTCTAACGATCTCCACTTCAAGCGAATCTACGTATCGAATCTCAGGAATCGCTTTGGCAATGACTTCAATCAGACTGGGGTCTTGAAAATGCCGTTTCTTGGTCTCAGGGTGTGGATAATATACCCAACCGCGATACGCGATGCCTTTGAAATGAACGATACAGCGCGAGAATGAAAACGTCTCCGGCGGGTGCAGCTCGGTCCACTCCACAAGGGGAAACGTAAACTCCGGCGCAGATATTTTAAATGCAAGCGGCGCAATCGAGATATTCAATGTGCCATGGAAGAATTCGTACAAGTCCAGCCCAAGCGCTTTGAAGAAGGGCTTCTGCTTTTCGAGCGCGCTATAGGGATAATCCTTCGATGGGTGCGAAGCAACCTGATGTCCGCGCGTAAGGATCCCGGAAACTCGTTTGAGCATGATGCGAGTATATCAGACCCACTTATCGCTATTTTATTACTGATCGGATTTGCGCAAAATATTTCATGTTTTCAGCCATTGGCCGCCGACGGAAGACAGTGGTCAATGGCTGAAAAGTTTTGCGTAAACCCGGGCTGATAAAGACTATTTTCCGATCTGCTGAATGATCCTGTCGAAGACCTTGCCGTAATTACCGGTTGCAGCAACAAGAAAATCAGTGAAGCTGAGGTTGGCGGAGTGATCGGCTTTGTCCGACATGGCGCGGACGCAAAGGAAAGGAACTTTGTTGATCTCGCAGGTGTGCGCGATGGCGGCGGCTTCCATATCCACAGCGAGGGCATTGTGGGTGGCAAGCAATTGACTGGCTTTCTCGACACTGCTTATAAATTGATCGCCGCTGACAACGCGCCCTTTGTAAACTTTGGGAGCATGTCCGCCAACCTCATCCAAAGAGATGGATTGGGCGTTTTCAAATGCCAGGCTGGTCAGTTTGGGGTCGGTGGTGAAGGCATGGCGTGACGTAAAGCCGAGCTGACCCGTCTCCGGTTTGGTGACGACATCGAAGAGAATTTCGCCGGGCTTCATACCCCAGCCGGTCAGGTCGAAGTCGTGTTGAATGGCGTCAGTGGCGACGACGAGATCGCCGACTTCGAGGTCAGGGGAGAGCGCGCCGGAACTGCCCATGTTGAAGAGCGCGTCAGGTTCAAAGAAGTCGAGCAATTGCTGCGTGGCGATGACCGCGTTGACCTTGCCCGGGTCGCAGCGCGTGAGGTAGACCTGGTGCCCGTGCATATCGCCGTGCCAGTACGTGCGGCTGCCGCGTTCGATCTTTTCAAGGTGGTGGGAGAGCGCGCGGATGGGGATGAGTTCCTCGTCCAACGCGCCGATGATTCCGATTTTCATGTTGTATCCCTTTGGGTTGAATTGGTGTTTACGACTTGAAAATGATTTTACCGCTTCTCCAGCCTTGCGGCGAATAATTATCTTGACACCCAAAAACAGGCGTGATAATCTTGCGGGCGTTGTCCGGCACGTGGCGTCACGGCGCCCTGGCGGACGATAATTTTTTAACAGCAGGAGTAATAAAATGTCTGAACGTATCGTTGGAACCGTAAAATGGTTCAATGCGACCAAGGGCTACGGCTTTATTGGGCGCGATGGAGGCGAGGATGTGTTCGTTCACTTCAGCGCCATTCAG
>DAOTXI010000602.1:0-28503 GCA_034435475.1 Anaerolineales bacterium | reverse complement strand
AATCTCCACTGAACCATCAGGGGGATCAATATTTATCCACGTAGTTGCCCCGCTTGCATCGGTCAAAATCGCATCCCCATCGCCGACTGTGACGCTTGCTCCGGCAATTGGATTTCCATCCGTATCGGTCACTCTGACGGTCATGTCGTACGGGATGGGCGTGGGCGTCGGCGTGGCGGTGGGCGGAATCGGCGTCGGCGTCCAGGCCGAGGCGGTCATCGTGGCGATCTCTTCCGGCGAGGGTCCGCACCCGGCGATAAGTAACAGGAAAGCAATCAAGACGGTTACGATTTTCCTTTTCATTTTTTTCTCCTTTGGCAAATGGAATATCTGGGAAGCCTTACATTTTTTTCTTCTCGTCTATTGGGTCTCCTTTCTCCAGCTGAATGGCTTCAAGCAATTTCTGAATCAACTCCATCAAACCGGGTATGGATTGAAAATAGGTCTTTACGCCGCTATGAGCATCCGTCAACGACCCGCGCCAGGTGAATGCGCCGTTGTTCTTCTCGCGCCAGACATGCAAGATGAAAGCCTTTTCGTCGTTTTGCGGCATCTTATGCATACAATATCCGGCAACTCTCACAAAACTCTCACAAAAGAAAAAGGCTTCCAATTTTCATGGAAGCCTAAAAGGGAAGGTTTTTATTTTGAACGGCAGATATCCCGGTTGGGCAAGACGCGCCTCAGGTAGTCGCGCCGCAGACGGGAGGGCAAAGTACGCGCGCGGGAGCAGAGGGCATCCCTCGCCCGTTTAAGCGCATGAGACGCCCGCCCATCCCCAGATTTGTTGAGAATTTCGTAATGGTTGAAATACACACGCGGGTCGGGGGCAATATCCCGGTTTGTCTGGCTTTCCATTGCCTTCACCGCCTCGGCGGCGTACCGTCCGGCTTCTTTGGCGTTTCCACGGGCAAAATGAATCCGCGCGAGGTGACACCTGGAAATAATGGCAGGTCCTTGAAAAAGCATATCGCTCCCATCGGAAATCACCTGCTGGGATATCTTTTCCGCATGAGCCAGGGCATGAGGGGTTGCAAGCCGGATCAACACCGCCGCAAGATCGATGCGAATCAGGCTGACGTCCATTTTGGAATTAAACGTTTCCGCCAGACCCTCCGCCTGCGTCAATTCGCGCAGCGCCTCTTCGTCGTCGCCCATGCCTGCGTGACACATCCCCAGGCAAGCCAGCGCCCGCATCTCTCCGTAGCGGTAATTCGTCAGGCGGCTGGCGGTTAGCGACTCTCTCAGCAAACTCAAGGCGGTTTCATATTGACCCACCTCCAGCAAAACGCGCGCCTGCGCCCGTTGGATGGTTTTCACAAATACCCGAATCCCTTGGTCGCGCCCAAATGCGAGGAAACGCTCCGCTTGTTCCAAGGCCGAGCCGGGGTTTCCCGCCCGAAATAACCCGCCCACGATACTGCTGCCGAGGTCAATGATCAATTCGATTATTCCGGTCGCGAAGGCTCTTTCTGCGATTTCCAACCCCAATTGAGACTGGTTGACAACGTTCATATCGAACTCTGCCAAGTCCCAGCGCGCGCGCTCCTCCATGCGGATATCCCCAAGCGCCTGTGCGAGCGCCAAAGCTTTTTGCCAATATTTCCGCGCCTCTGATTCCAAACGCATGTATTGAAGGATGTTGGTCATTTCGAGGCTGGCTTTCATTTCAATTTCCGGGAAAGTGTCTGCGGCATGGGAAATGGATTTTTCCAGCCAATCCCGCGCCTGCGCCCACTCCCCCCGGCTGATTCGATTCACCCCGGAATGGTAATAGACCTCCGCCAGTTTCTTTTCATCCCCGACAACCTCCGCAATCATCCGCGCCTCTTCAAGGATGATCTCCAGCCGGTTCAAATCATGGCTGGTTCCCCACAGACAGCGATATAACTTCAGCAATATGCCAAGCCGCGTGGAACCATCTTCGCCTTCCTTTATACCCTGCAAGGCGGATTCGAAATGCTCCGCCGCCGATTTGTAGGCGGAAATTTTCATCGCCGCATCGCCTGCCTGTTCCAACACGTCGAGGGCAAGGTCCATCTGCCCGCACTGCTGGAAGTGATAAGCGATCCGCTCGAGCGGCGGGTTCGGCGTCTCGTTTAGAAAAGTCGCCGCGCGGCGATGAAGTTCCCTGCGTTCATCTGCGTTCATCCCGTCCAGCAAATAATCCCGAATGCGCACATGGCTGATCTCGTACCCTGAAGCAGTTTCACCAACCAGACCCAAACGCAGCAATTCGCGCATCGCATCGCCAAGAATTCCCGCTTCCAAACCGGATATGACACGTAGTGCGTCGACATTGAAACGGCTCCCCAGGATCGCGCCGGTTTCGAGCGCGCGTTTATGACCTTCCGCCAGCCGGGCAACGCGGACGCGAATCACTTCGCGCAAACTGGCGGGCAGGGGCAGGCGGGCGGAGTCATCCCGATGACGATCCAATGGGATTGCCCAGGCGCCGTCTGCATTGACCGAAAGATACCCGGCATCGAACAAATCGCGCAGGGTTTCGACGATGAACAGAGGGCTTCCCTCGGTTTCGGCATACACACGGTCCGCAAATGAAGAGGGCGCATGAGATAACCCGCCCAGTCCGCGGATCATTTGGGCTGTATCCTCTTTCGTCAGCGGGGCGATTTGAATGGCGGCAAAACCTTGGTCGGCGAACCAGGCGTCCCTACGGTTTGATTCGAAGCGGTCCAATGGGTCTTGACGATACGTGGCGAGAATCAAAACCGGCGGAGAATCCACATCCTGTATTATTTCCGCGATCAGGTCGAGCGTCTCCGTATCCGCCCATTGCAGGTCGTCGAAAAAAAGGATGAGCGGGCGGTCTGGTTCGGCATACACGCTCAAGCCGCGGGCAAAGGCTCGTACCAAACGCGCGCGCGCCAACGCAGGCGGAAGGGATGTCTCGTTTTGTGCAGGATAAAAATGTTTCTTCAACCCGGGAAACATCTTTTGCAAATCTCCGACAAACGCCCGCGGCAGAACTTCAAGCGGGGATGTTCCGAATTCATCCATCCCTTGTTTCAACATTTCGAGCGCCGGATGAAATGCCTCTTGACGATGGATCTCGCCGCAATGTCCACGCAGAATGACTGCCTGGCTTTGTCTCAGGGAAAGCCAATGCCCGGCGGAACGGGTTTTTCCAATGCCCGATTCGCCCGTCAATAAAACCGCCGAGGTTTTCCCACCCTTCACCCGCTCCCAAATGCCTGATAATTTCTCCAATACATCCCAACGCCCTACGAACACTTTTTCAGGACGCACCATGGAATAGATGGTTTTGTCTTCTGACTGATCAAATATTCTTCGATACAGCGCCTCGGTCTCCGGCATCGGTCTGACATTAAGTTCACGGCGGAGAAGTTCTCGGCAATATTCATATTGAGTCAACGCGGCGGATCGGTTCCCCTGGGCGGCGTATAAACGCATGAGTGTACGGTGGGTTTCTTCATGAAGCGGGTCGAACCCCGCCAGTTGTTTTGCAACTGCCAAAGCTCCGGTCAGTTCGCCTCTTGCTTCGTGGTAAAGAAGCAGGGTCTGCAGCGCCGAACGATACCTGTCCGCCAGCTTTTCGCGTTCGATCAGGCACCAGTCGGCATAACAGCCTTCGAAGAAATCCCCCTCCGCCAAAACGACAGCTTGTTTGATCGAGTCGGGGTTATTTGTTTGAATCAATTCATGGAAGCGATGAACATCCACCTGCCCGGCGGGGATGTTGAAAGCAATCGTATCGCGCGTTAACTCAAGAAGTGAGTCCGCGCCGCCCAATACCCGGCGGATGCGCCACAACTCGGTATTCAGGCTCGCCCGCGCCCTCCCCTCTGTTTTATCGGGCCATAACAGGGATGCCAGCGCCACCCTCGCATGAGGGATGTTCGGATTCACAGCCAGATAAACAAAGAGTTCCCGCGAACGCTGGGTTGGAAATGGCGGCAGTAATTTATCCCCATCGAATAGCCTAATTGATCCAAAGAGATAAATGGTAAACATGAATGATCGGGACACACAGGGATTCAACAATTGAGCATTTACATGTTTATATTTATTCCGGCTTGCTATTCCAGCGCTTTGCGATAGACCCTGTGGTTTTTATATTCCACCCCGTTGAGATTCTTTAGATCCGCGCGCATTTGCTCGGTGGTCTCTGCCACCTGGGTCATCTCCACATGGGCGAACTGGCTGAACTCCAATAACGTATTTCCCATCGCATAATACAACAGGGCGTTGCCGCCGTGTCCCTGAAACTCGGGCAAAATGCCCATACCGTTGACCGATACCGTATTCGTGCGGCGGATCTCCATCAAAATATCCAGCAAACCAAAGGGGAAGAGTTTTCCCTTTGCCCTCTGCATGGCAGCGGAGACATCATGGAAGGCAAAGAGGAATCCGACCACATCTTCATCGTGGGTGACGATCTTGATCAGGCGGTGGTCGGCAATCGTCATAATGTTATCCACCACAAAATCCACTTCACGCGGGGTCAGCGGATAATATTCCCAATTGTTTACGAATGCATTGTTGTACGCAACCCCGATCCGCTTCGCCCAACTGATAAGATCCTTCTTATTCTTGAACGTCTTGATCTCCAGATGTCCGCGCTGCATGACGCGTTCGGTGATGCGTTTGACCCTCTCAGGGATTTCGAATTTATCCGCCGGGAGGAAGCAGGAGACAAAATCCACTTCCTTGACAAAACCCTGCGCCTCGATCAGGGACTGGTAGTAGGCGTGGTTGTAATTGAGCATGGTCATCGTCTGACGGTGTTCGTGCCCGAAAACCAATACGCCGTATCCATCCAGCGGACCCATGCCTTTTGGTCCGATCAAAATATTCAAACCCCGCGCTTTTGCCCAATCGGCGGCGGTATCGAATAGAAGTTTGGCGGCTTCGGGGTCGTTCTCACACTCGAAGAAATAAAAGTTCGCCGTCTGTTTCTTGTGATAGCCGTTATATAACTTATTCTCGATGACAGCAATCCTCCCGACATCTCGCCCGTCACGCACGGCAAGAAAGAACTCCACATCCGAATGCTCATGGAAGGGATGTTTTTTGCGGTTCAACTGGTTATAGGCATCCACATTCAAAGGCGGCACCCACTGTGGGCAGTCCGCGTAGATGCGGAAGGGTAATTCAACGAACCGGCGTACCTGTCGCTTGTTTTCGGTGTCCACTTTTTCGATGGTCAGCATGAGCGGCTCCTGGGGAGGGCTGGGAATTGCCAAAGTATAACCCCGCACTGCTACTGCAACGCGGGGCAAAAAGCCCGCCATGCTATACTTGGGTTACTTCAACCCACCCGAGGCATCATGACTGGAAACACCCACCAAAAAATGCTGGCAAAATATGCCGAAGCCATCGTCAAAGTCGGCTTGAACGTTCGAGCCGGTCAAAATCTAATCATTACTCTGGGGGGTACCCGGGGCGTCCCTCATCAATTCGCGCCGCTCGTCCGCGAGATCGCCCGGGCGGCATATGGCGTCGGCGCCCGCTATGTCGAAGCGATCTTCGCCGACGAAGAAATGCTGAGACTGCGCGTTCAGCACGCCCCCAAGGACTCTTTCGATATCTACCCCAAATGGCAGATCGATGCCATCAAAAGCACCATCGAATCAGGCGGGGCATTGCTCTCCATTGCCGGCTCGAACCCCGACCTGCTCGGCGGGTTGGATTCAGACCTGGTCGGGAAGATGCAACGCGCCCATCTCGAAAACTGGAGTCCCATCAGCGAAAGAGTCACGACCAACGCCATCAATTGGTGTGTGGTTGCCGCCGCGGGCGAAGCCTGGGCACACAAAATATTCCCCGACCTGCCCATCAACAAAGCGCAGGATAAACTCTGGCAGGCGATCTTCGAGACCACGCGCATCGACCAGCCCGACCCCATCGAAGCATGGAATAAACACATCGCCGCCCTGCGTGAACGCGCTTTATATCTGCAAGCGAAGCAATACACCGCCCTTCATTACAAAGCGCCCGGCACCGACTTCACCCTCGGTCTGCCCAGCGGGCATCTCTGGATCAGCGCCCAATCCATGGCGCAAAACGGAATCGCTTTCACGGCGAACATGCCCACCGAAGAAGTCTTCACCCTGCCGGACCGAAACCGCGCCGATGGGGTCATCTCCGCCACCTTCCCGCTCTCTTACGGCGGGACCCTGATCGAGGATTTCAAAGTTCACTTTGAGAATGGCAAAATCACAAAGGTCAGCGCCAAACGCGGCGAAGCCGTCCTCCAAAAACTGGTGGACACAGACGAAGGCTCACGTCATCTCGGGGAGGTCGCTCTCGTCCCCGCCTCCTCGCCCATCGGCAAACGCGGACATCTCTTCTACAACACGCTCTTCGATGAAAATGCCTCCTGCCATATCGCCATCGGACGCGCCTACCGCTTCACCCTCGCCGGGGGTACGGAGTTGAACGACGATGAATTTATCGCCGCCGGGGGTAACGTCAGTCTCAACCACGTGGACTTTATGATCGGTTCGCCGGAAATGGATATTGACGGCATTACCAGGGACGGCAACCGCGAGCCGGTGATGCGCTCGGGGGAATGGGCGATAAGTTTGTAAGTAATTGGTAATTTGAGATTGGCGGACGTGATGAACGTCCGCTTTTTTTGCGCCAAAAGCAAAGTCATGCGATAATACAGGCATCTTCAACAAGGAGACTCCATGGCACGCAAACCCGAACTCACACCCGATGAAATGCTCCAGGGCGAATACAAATACATCGCCAATACCGCCTTCCAGGCGAACGAAGATCGTTCACGGGTCACATCCTTCTACTTCGTTTCGGTCGGTTCCTTCGTAGCCGCCATCATCGGCACGCAATTGGAGGCGCAGTCCAAAACGGTTTCGTTCGCATTCTTTGCCCTCTTCCTTGTGTTAACCTTCATGGGCGCGTTGACGATTGCCCAGCTTGCCAGACTCCGCGCCGCATGGCACGAATCTGTAGAAGCGATGAACCAGATCAAGGATTACTACATCAAACATCATCCTGAGATCGAACCGGCATTCAAATGGCGCGGGAGCAGCATCCCGAAGACCAACAAGCCGTATAGCATCGCCAACCTGATCGCTGTCGAAGTTGCCATGCTGAGTTCGCTAACCACCGGCGCAGGGACTTACTTCCTGCTTTCCTATCTCGGCGAAGTGACCTGGGTCGGCTGGCTGATCGTGCTTGCCAGCATCGTCCTCGGTTATTTCGCACAATGGGCATGGTATTTGCATTTGCTGGTGGATAATCAGTAAAACCGACTTAAGTCGGTCGTACACGGAGAAATTTCATGCCAAGAGAATACATCGGACAAAACCCCACCGCCTTTCAGCGCCGCCCGCACCTGACAAAAGACGATGCCTGGATCCGCGAATACCTGAAAACCGCCAAAATCGCGCGAATCGCCACATCTGCGGATGGGCAACCCTTCATCAACACCAGCACCTTTTGGTACGACGAAGCGGGGCATCAGATCGTTTTTCACTCCAACCTTGCGGGGAGAATCAGGTCCAATATCGAGTACAACCCCAAAGTCATGCTCGAGGCGAGCGAGTTGGGGAGACTGCTCCCATCCAATGTCGCGTTGGAATTTTCGCTGCAATATCGGAGCGTGAACGTTTTCGGCACGGCGCGGGTTGTGACGGATAACGAAGAGGCGAAACGATTATTGTATGGCTTGATAAGCAAATACTTCCCCACCCTGAGACCCGGCGAGGAATTCCGCGAGATCACTGAAAAGGAATTGCGGGCTACCTCCGTGTATGCGATCAAGATCGAGGAATGGAGCGGCAAGGAGAATTGGGATGAGGAAGCCGAACAAAGCGACGAGTGGAAGCCGCTCGATGAAAAATGGTTTGAATACTACAGGAAGAATTCCTGAAAGGAAACCATGAACGAAAATCCCCGTACCGAAGAATTTCAGGTGGATGGCGAAAAGATCATCTCCAAGATCAAGGAACTGTTGCACGAAGGCAACATCCGCCGCGTAATGATCAAGGACAAGGACGGCAAAACGCTGATGGAAATCCCTGTCACGATCGGGGTGGTTGGCGTTTTGCTCGCTCCGCAATTGGCGGCTCTGGGGGCGATTGCCGCTTTGTTGACAGAAGCCACGGTGGTGGTTGAGAAAAGCGGCTAAGAAGTTTTTTATTACGGATGGGGTTCAGTAAGTACAATTAATTTATTCCCCGCTGTGATTTCGATGCGCAAAACCTGCAAAGGTTTCACCGCAGGACCATGCGTTACGTTTCCGTCCGCGTCAAAAGCAGAATTATGGCATGGACAGGCAAACCCATTTTCATCTTCTTCGAGGGTGCAGCCGAGGTGGGTGCAGGTCAGGCTCAGGGCGGTGAATCCGCTTTCGGCGTGGATGAGAAGCGCGGGAATCTCAGGAATGGATGTGCGCGAGCCAGGCGGATACTGATCCACGGAGCCGAGGTCGAATTCCGTTTGAGGCGCGGGGTTGAGTTCATAATCCATGAAGCGGAGCAAACCGCCAGCGGTGAGCGCGGCGCTCATGTAAAGAAAACCATCGCGGACAAGCTTGAGAAAGTCACGGCGGGAGAGGTGGGTCATGAGTTACCTTCAAAAATTTTGTAGTGTGACATTTATGTCGCACTTTCAACGGGCGATATGAATATCGCCCTACTTTTCAACGGCATGGCATTCGTGGCAGTAATGTGATTCCTGTTCATCGGGTTTTTGTTCGCAGGCGCTTCCCATTACGGGATTGAAAGAGAAATATTGATTGGTGGCTTTGCCGATCATTTCGTAAGCGCCATTGGGCAGGAGACGGATATTCCAAAGCGGCTCGCCCGTTTCGGTGACGAGGATGGTGTCGCCGAGTTTCAAATCGATAACAGGATTTAGGAAGGCGAGCGTGAAGGCGATGTCGTTGGGGTCGGTGAGGGTTTTTGTGAGCGGCAGTTCATCCAACGTGCCGTGACAGGTTTTGCATTGCACGTATTCGATGCTTTTCTGGTCGGCGTGAATGTCGCCATCGCCCATTGACTCGGCGCGGGTATGACAGTCAATGCAATCGAGGGTGTATTCGCATTTGGTGAACACGCCGATGGGTTGGTAGTAATCGTCAATGCGCAAAGTTGGATGGTCGTTACGCTCGGTGAAGGTCATTGTGCGCAAATCATAGTTGCCGCGGTTGTGACAGGTATTGCATTGGGTGTAGGGGATGGCGGTTGTCAGTGTGTGTTTGCCAACAGAGTGACAGGCTGAACATCCTGTTTGACGCGCGTATGCGCCACCCTCGCGCGGCGCGGCGTTGATGTGACAGGTGAGACAGTTTTCGCCAAATTTTTGGATGGACGGGTTGGTTTCAGCGGAGAAGTCAAACGCAGACAATGATCTGATTCCCGTTTTTGTATCATCGTCCGAGACGGCGCTGATCCCGTAGCGCGGAATTAAGTCCGCTTGCGCGCCAAACGTGTAGCGTATGCTGGCAATTGCGCCCGCATACGTGGATTGGATACTGGTGGTCACGCGCTGGATGTGATGACGATCATCCGCTTCGCTGCCGCTGTGACAGTTGCTCCCGCCGCACGAGGTTTCTACTACGCTGAGAGCGGATGGATTCCCTCCGCCGCGCATGGTGCTATGAGCCAGGTCTGCGTCCAGCGCAAGGCGCTCGCCGCCGTGACAGGTGACACAGCCGAAGGTTTCGACAGGATGCGAGGCGCTGATCTCTGGCAAGTCTGCATGACAGGTGAGACAGTATTCGGATTGACCCGTCAATGTGGGAATTAATTCGATTGGTTTGGGCTGGCGGGAGTCGTTCCACCAAAGAAGGAAAAGTGTTGCAAGGAGAAGCCCCGATGCAATTGGAAGTAGAAAGTGGAAAGTGGTGGGTTTAGTTTGCATTGGCGAGTAAGGTCAATAGGATAACGATAAAAGATACCAGACCAATCGTGATTTGAGCAGGTCGGTTCGATTTTGGGAACCACCTGCCAATATCCTCATCCGCAGGCTTTGGGAAAATGTAGGGAATGAGCGCAAGCACAAGGAGAATACCGAGCGGGATCAAGACGCCGAAGAAGAACGGATCGCCCCATTTGAGCATTTCCTGCACCCACAGGAAGAACCAGGGAGCGCGGGCATCCACCGAGGGGCTGGGCTTGCCGATCATGGCAGGGGCAATGGGGGCAGGCACAAAAATGGATAACAAGATGAGGGCAATTCCAACAATGAACATTGCCAATACCTCGCGGCGGACAAGTTCATTACGGGAGATACGGGTATTGTCCGCGCGGACATGCGGTGGCGGAAGGGCAATGCCCCCATCCCTGCGGACGCGGAAGGCGTGCCAGATGCCGAGGATGATGACGGGCAGAGTCAGCGCAAAGACATGCCAGGTGTAGAAACGCAACAATGCGCTCGAACAGGCATCGCCTCCGCCGACGGCAATGCGAAAGAGGAAGCCGCCGATCCACGGAATGGTTTTTATCAGATTTGTGCCCGTGGTGAGGGGCCAGCAGATTCCCTGATCCCAGCGCAGGATGTAGCCGGTGAAGTCGAGCATGATGGAGAGAATGAAGAGGGCAAGCCCGAGCAGGTAATTGAATCGGCGCGGGGATTTGTATGCGGCGGTGAAGACCACGCGTAAAAGATGAACGGCGGAAACGATCAACAATAATTGCGCAGACCAGTAATGCAGGTTGCGGATAAAGCCCCCAAATGGAATGTGATAGGTAATGGTTTGAACCGAGAGCGCGGCTTCTTCGGGGTTTGGAATATAGTAGAACATTTCCAAAATCCCCGTCACGCCGAGGATGAGCATGAGGAATACGGCAACGCCTCCTGCGGATAAGGTGTAGCGCCAGCGTGCCTGTGCAGTTGGAATCGTCGGGGGGTGAAGGTGGTGAAAGAAGGATGGGCGCATGGGATTTCTACGGGTAATCGTTAGAGTCTCTGCCCGCGAACTGCCCACGTCCACGGGCAGAGACCAAGGAGAATGTTTTTCTATTTACAGAGTGGCGAATGATTCAGAAAATAGAATCAGGCTTCGGTTAAGAATGAAGCGGGGTTTAATCATCCGATGTTGATATCGCGGGTTGGAGTCCACGAACAGGTTGATGAGTCTCTTCCGTTTCATGTTCCGCTTCAAAGACGGGGAAGTACTTGGCGATCAATCCGAACGCCATGATGCCCGCGGCGAAGATGCCAAAAGATACGGAGACTTCGGGGAAGGTTGGGAAGTAGTCCACGTTGCCCATGAAGGTCGGGAGGTAGAAGAGCGGATCGGGATGTTTGACCGCGAACCAACTGACATTGAAGCGGTTGAGGATCATGCCGAGCAGGATGATTACCGCGCCGGTGAGCAGACCGTTGGGGCTGGCGCGATTCTTTGCGATGGAGAACCACACGATGGGAGTGACGACGCCGATCAGAATCTCCGCCCAGAAGAGCACGCTCATGATGCCGCTGGTGAAGAGCAGACCGAGTTCACCCGCCACGGCGAGTTCACCGAATTTGAGCAGGGCGTAAATGCCGAGCGCAATCGGCAGACCTTTGGCAAGTTTCGCCAGCAGATGCGTTTCGAGACCGCGCTGGAAATAACTCGAACTGAGCGACGACTCGAAGATGATCATTGCCATGCCGACAGTGATGGCGGAAGAGAAGAACATGACCGGCAGGATGGGAGTCCACCAGAGCGGATGCAGTTTGGTCGGCTGGATGAGGAGCAGGGAGCCGAGCGAGGATTGGTGCAGGGTGGAAAGCACCACGCCGAGAATCACAAACGGCATGATAAATTTGTGAATGAGGTGTGCGATCTTGTGTAATGTGGGGAAACGCTCCAGCACCACGGGCGCAAACTCGATGGCAAGCACGGTGAGATAACTCATCACACAGATGCCGATTTCGAGCAGCACGCTGGTGTGATTCCAGTGGATCATCATGTACCAGATGCGCAGGGGTTGACCGAGGTCTACGAGCAAAGCAATCGCCACCATGATGTAGCCGAGGAAGGCAGTTAGCACGGAGGGGCGCAGAAGCGGCTCGAATTCTTTGATGCGCAGAATGTAAACCGTCCCCGCCATGAGAAAGCCGCCGCTGGAGATGACGACGCCTGTGAACAGGTCGAAACTGATCCAGAAGCCCCAGGGGTAGGAATAGCTCAAGTCACTGATGGCGCCGATGCCAAAGGCATAGCGTGCCATTGCTGAGAGGAATGCAATGCCCATGAGCGCGATAAGCACGGATGGCAATACGCCGATGCGAAGGAATTTTGGGAGTGTGAGATTCAGTTTCATTTCGATCCCTCCGCTTTTGCTTCGGCGGATTTGCCATTCTTCTTTTCATACATCGCCACACCCGCGCTGACAGCAGTAAGCACCGCACCCCAGCTAAGCGCAAACGGAATGGTCATTTCCATCACTTCTTCGCTGACTTCATTGACCGGGGTTTCGGGCAGTTCGGGCAAGCCCAGGTCTTTGAACGGTACATGCGAAATGATGAGGTAGGATGTACCGCCATTCTCTTTCTCGCCATACACATGTTGAACGTATTTATCGGGATATGCGGCAATGCGTTCATGCGCCTTGGCAATAAGTTCATCGCGGTCGCCGTATTCGAGCGCGTCTGTGGGGCAGGTCTGCACGCAGGCAGGTTCTTCGCCGTTGTAAATGCGCTGCGGGCAGAAGGTGCATTTGTCAATGAATGCGCCGTCAATGATGCCCTTGTCATAGTCAAAGTGCGGCACGCCAAACGGACAAGCATTCATGCAGTAGCGACAGCCAATGCACAGGTCGGGATTGTACGAGACGGGACCATCCTCCGCTTTGGTGTACGCACCCACAGGACAAGCCGACATACAATCGGGATGTTCGCAGTGCATACAGTGGTAAACCATTGTGCCGCGTTGCAGATCGGGGAATGTACCAGTGACGCCGAGTCCAGCGACCCAGATGCGGGTCTTGTCCATCTCGATATTGTTTTCAACACTGCATGCCACCATGCAGGCGCGGCAGTCAATACAACGGGTGGCGTCGAAGAGATACGCGTGATGTTTAATTTCAGTCATGATTCACCTCTAAGCCTTTTTCACCGTTACGAAGGTCTGACTCAATGCCTGTCCGCCGCTAATGGGATCGGTGTAGGTCACATGCAAAACCGAGTCACTTGCACCTACGCCATAGGCTGTTTTCAGACCTTTGGAAAGATGTCCGTAGCCGGGAGTCATATAAACACAATCGGGGCGAATGGCTTGCGTCGCCAAAAGTTTGGTGTGGATTTTCCCAACTTCGCTGGTCACTTCCACCCAATCATCTGTTTCAAGGCCGAAGTCGGCGGCGGTCTGAGCGTTCATCCACAAGCGGGGTTCTTCTGAATATTTATGAAGCAATTGATTGTTCTGCGTTCCAAACTGTGTGGAGGTTGCGATCTTGCCTGTCAGCAGGAAGAATTGATCTTCTGTAGGCTGTGGCGGCTCTTCCCATGTGGGCACACCAGGAAAACCGACGGCTGCGAGCGTTTCAGAATACAACTCGATCTTTCCACTGGGAGTATTCCACGAAAATTCCGCTTCGCCCTCCGCCGATGATAGCTCGGCAAAACCCTGGGTTTTCACTTCCTCCAGGCTGACTCCGAGCGGCTTGAGCTGCTGGCGGATGTAGTCTTCTTCATCTTCGTATTGGAAGTAATCGCCAAGCCCGAGGCGTTCGCCCAACTGCTTGTAAATCCACAAAGCGGATTTGGCTTCGCCCTGTGGTTCAATGACAGGCTGACGCAAAAAGACTTTGTCACCAACAGGCAGCAACGGGTCATAGCGTTCGAGATACGAGGCTTCGGGCAGGACAACATCTGAGAACCAGGCGGTATCGTTGAGGACGATATCCACGGTGACGATGAAATCCAATTTGCCAAAGGCTTCGATGGTCTTGCCGCGATCGGGCAGGGATTGAATCGGATTCTGGCGCGAAATAAACCAGCCATGCGCCTGATACGGATCCGCGCTGACGATGTTATCGCGCAGTTCCTGGAATACGCCGATCTTGAATGGTACAACTGGATATTTCCATGGCACGCCATCGAGACGCAAGGCGGAGATGCGCGGGTAGGCTGGCTGCGGAGGCGCGCCCAATGCACCGCTTTCTTCGCCGCCTGCTTCGGTCAAAACCACATCCCAATTGCCCATCAAGGCATTCAAAATGCTGATGGCGCGTTGGGTGTGGAAAGAGTTGACGAAATTGGATGTGCGCCAGCCGTTATGGATCAACACATGCGGGGCAGCTTCGGCGAGTTCGTGCGCAATGCGTGTGATGGTTTCGGCGGGGATGCCCGTCAGCGGGGAAGCCCATTCGGGGGTGTAACGCGCAACTTCCTTTTTGAGTTCATCAAAGCCAACCGTGTTCTTTTCAACGAACGAGCGGTTGTACAATTTTTCGCTGATGATGATGTTCAGCAAAGCAAGGTGAAAGGCAAGGTCATTGCCCGGTTTGATGGGCAGCCACTCGGTCGCTTTTGAGGCGGTTTTGGTGTAGCGCGGGTCGAGATAAACTACTTTCGCGCCACGGTCAATCGCAGTGATGAGATCATGTGTCTCGGAAGTTGAAATCGCTTCGAGCAGGTTGCGTCCCGTCAACAAAATGTATTGGAGTTTGTCGTCGTAAATGCGACCGGGTTCTTCCATGCCGTAGGTCATCGTATTGGCGACGATCATGGCATTGAAGCACAGTGAGCGCTGCGTGCCGTAGTTCGGCGAACCGAATGCGTACAGCAAATTCTCGAACAACGGCTGGCTCAAATTGTGCGTGGATGAAAAGACCATCGCTTCGGCGCCATACTTGTCCTTGATCTCGGTCATTTTGCTGGCGACCAGATCCAACGCCTCTTCCCATGATGCCTGACGGAATTTGCCTTCGCCGCGTTTTCCCACGCGAATGAGCGGAGTCAACACACGATCTGGGTCGTAGGTGTTCATCAGCCCTGATTGCCCGCGCGGACATAAATTACCGCGTGAGTGTGGGTGTTCGGGGTTGCCATCCAGTTTGACGACACGCCCGTCTTTGATCTTGGCGATCAAACCGCAGCGCCAGACGCACATCTCGCACATGCTATGGACGAATCCATCGCCTTCTGCGTTGATGTGCCCTGCCGCGCGAGCCGCCTGCGCCACCTTTGCGGGCAGCATTTGTCCGAGCGCCAAAGCTCCGGCACCTGCCGCGCCTAGTTTTAGAAAATCTCTTCGTGAGATCGTTTTTGTCATAATCACTCCGTGATTAGAGATTGGAGATTAGTGATTGGTAACTGGTAATTGGTAAATGCCAATCTCCAATCACTAATTACTAATCACCAATTACTCTTTTTCTTTCCTCTGCCAGCCTACGCGGTCAATCATATAGAATAGCAACAGCGACATAAGCGCAAATGTCAGAACCGTCAGGAAGGGATTCAAATTCCACAGGTCGGGCATGGTGGTATTGCCATAATTGGCAATCGCAGAAATCACAGGGAAAATCTGCTGATAGGTCAAGCCGTAAATTACTGCGCCAGTCAAAAAGCCGAGTAAACCAGGGATAATGTAGTCCATTTTGCCTTCGCCGCCACCGGCAGCGCAAGTGCCTGGTCAGTATCCGGTGAGCGCCATGCCCACGCCAAATATCAACCCGCCCACGATATTTCCTACGATGTAGGTTGCTGGCACGTTCGGGAACTCGATCAAACCGAGTCCGCGCAGTCCGTACAGCCCGCTCATGGAAACCACCAATGCGGTCATCATGAACTTCAAAACAGTCATGTCTGTAAAGCGAAATACATTTACGATCTTGTTGTATTTGGTGAGACCGGCTTTATTCAACGCAAAGCCGAAGAAGACACCAACTACGAGAGCAATGATGAAATTCGTCATTTCGATCTCCTCGTAATCTTAATAATTCTTGCGGTAGATGATCAGGGCTGTCACAATGCCCGAAGCGAACATGCCCATGATGAACAGGAACGCCGCGGGAGCCAGCAACATGCCGCCAGAGATGGCGAGACCGCTGGTGCAGCCGCCCGCAATGCCCGCCGCGTATTCCAAAATGATCGCGCCGATGAATGCCAGCGCCCAGCGCTTCCAGACCTGCGCGCCAAAAATGCGCTTCCATTGTTCGTCCGAATTGGCGGAACCTTTCTTGCCCCACATCAGCGTGCCGCTGGTGGCGGCGCCGATCATGCCGCCGAAGAACACACCGATCAACAGCATCACACCATAGGTAATGCCGGGCGGCATGATGAAGTTGAAATACATATTGTCAAATGCCGCAGGCGCAACGGCTTTACCGATCATGCCTGCTATGTTTTCAAACGCGCCCGAAGCGCCCAGCAAACTATCGCTTGCCCACACAGCGGCAATGCCCACCAAGCCGAGCAAGACGCCCGCCACATACGGCGACCATTCATCCTTGCGGATGTAATTCAAAATGAATTTCATGTTTACTCCTCATCCTTCTTGATGATAGTATCGAGCAGGTCAAGCGCCTTGTCCGCTTTCTTATGCTCCAAAACATTCTTCAAAGATTTGCGCGTGTCGGTCTTGAGCCCCGCGATCTTCGGCAGCATCTCCACCACGTCGGCGGGATATTCCTCTTCCACTTTGCGCGTGTCGCCAAACTTCACATGGATGAACTTCTCACGGTTCGCCACAAATCCGCCGCCGCCCACCAGCAAAATACCGATCATGCCCAACAAAATGTTGTTACCCCAGTTGATCGGCTTCTTGCCAAGCACGATTTCTTCGTAATTGGCGGCATAGTCAATGGCATTGGGATCATCCACCACGACTTCGTTGCAGGCGTTGGATGTGGGAGCGCTCACAGCGGAATCCACTGCCACGGGAGCCGCATCAGATCCCGCCGGGGCTTGAGCCGCAGTTCCCGATCCGAAGGTTACGCCGAGAGCATCCGCATAGACTTGAGCACGTTCATTCAAGTCCGCGACGTGGCATTGCTGGCACGCGGCTTGTACGTCATCGAGCGGAGCCACCATCCCTTCATGCGCGGCGGCGGCATCAGTTGCCTGATTGTTGCCCGCATGGCAGATGTAACAGAAATCGCCAAAGGCGTGTGATTGGTGCCAGCCCGTCCCATCGGCATTGACGGGCATTTCACCCTGCACTTCATGACAGTTCTTGCAGGACGAAGCCTGCGAGCCGCATTGGGCGCTGGCGGGCGTTGCCGTGCTTAGGAAAATGCCGAGAGCCATCAAGACCGCCAAACCGGCAAAGATCAGAAAAAACGCTTTATTCTTTTGTTGCATGTTCTTCTCCTGAATAGAGATATTTTCCTTGTTACGCATTTTGCTCGATCATCAGATTCGCTTTGGAGGTGATCGTGTCGTGCAACACCACCCGTAAAATTTCCAGGGATTGAATCAGTCTATCGTCTACAATGGAGTATGTGATCGTTACGCCGTTGCGGGTGGTCTGCACCAGCCCGTGATCGCGCAATACCTTTAGGTGACGCGACACCGTGGGCTGTGGAATGTTCATTTGGCTCGCAAGTTCGGTCACGTTATGGGGCGACTCGTGCAGCAAATATAGGATCAGGATGCGCGTCGGGTCGGTGAAGGCGGAGCACATATCCGCCTGCAATTGCGTAATTTCCACTCGAAAAGAATTTACATTCATCACATGTTTCTTCGCGTCATGCGGTCTCATGCCCGCAGCACCAACACCAGCCAGACCCCGAACATGACGAACCCAAAGACCAGCCAGCCCAAATTGGCTGTGAGAGGATTCGGTTCGGCGACATCGGGCGAGCCGGTCTTTACGGCAACCGAGGGTGTATAGGGTTCCGCATGGATGACCGTCTCGAATCCCTGATTCGACTCAAACTGCGCCATCCGCAATTGGGCATCACCAGCTTCGTGGCATTCCAGGCATTTCGCGCCACCGTTCTCCTGCGGATGCGCGAGCATCCCAAGATGCGCCGCGTCCTCCTTGAATGCAGACGGATTGCCCTCGTGGCAATCCGTACAGCGGTCTCTGTGCGGTTCAGACATGCAGTACCAACAGCCGGTGTCGTGCAGGTAATACAGGTCTTCATGGCAGGACAGGCAGGTGTTATCTCCAGATGCGGAAACGGACTGCATTGCACGGGCTTCCATCGGCAGGGATAATGCCCACAACGCCAGCGCCGCAACGAAGACGCCAAGACCGATGATCCAATGGGAATGTTTGGTTAACATGATTCACCTCCGGGTAAAACTTCACGGCATGAAATGGGGTTCAAAACGATGATTCTGCGTCGGTTCGGAACAGACGACCAGCAACGCGCTGGAAACCCCGCTGGCTGTGTTGCGCCACATATGCGGCATGTGCGCGTCGAAGATCAGGCTGTCGCCCGGCGCAAGCGGATACACTTCATTACCGATAAAGTAGGTGATGTGCCCTTCCAGACAATAAATAAATTCGCGTCCCGGATATGTGACGGGAGTCTCACCGCTATTCGCCCCGATCTCCAATTTTGTAACGAACGGCTCGTACCCAACGGGTTGGGCTCCGGCGCTTAATCGCTCCATTTGCCCCTGCGGAAAAACAATCTGCTGTCTTTCCCCCGCCCGCTGATAGACCACCTGCGCCCCCGGTTTGCCGCCCTCGAAGAAGGCGATAACGGGCAGGTTCAAACTCTTGGCAAGCTGCTGCAGGGTGTTGACGCTGGGAGAGGTCTTCCCGTTTTCCACAAGGCTGAGGGTGTTCACACTCAGTCCGCTCAACTCAGCCAACGCCCGAATGGACAACCGCCGGTTTTTCCGGATTTCCCGAATCCTTTGACCCACCTGCTCCGACACACCCGGTTTATGGGAAGTCGTGGAGGGCTTTTCGCGCCGCGTCAAACGGTCAAGGGGAGGGTTTTGAAACATAAGCGAATCCTTTGGGAAAGCGATGCACCTTATTATGCGATTAAACTGTCAATTATTTTAGTAACGAATGTCACATTAAACCAATAAAATTACAATAATATGGACGTTTATAAACTATTATTCACAAAACTTACCAAGAAATTGGTTTTTTTTACTATTTTTTGAGTAGCGAAATCACTAATTTTTGGAGAACACAAAACTTTCCCAAAAAATTGTGTATTTTTCTCCATTCTGGTATCATTCAAAAAGTATTCTATGATTCTTGCATACTGAAGGGCTATCCATGGCAACCACATTTTCCCTCGGTGATAAATTGCGCCAACTGCGCAGTGAACGCAACATCTCACAACGCGATCTTGCGCGCATGGCAAACCTCTCCCCCAACTCCATCAGTTTGATCGAACGCGATGAAACCTCTCCCAGCGTTGCCACCCTGCAAAGCCTGGCAGGAGCGCTCAACATCCGCATGAGCTATTTCTTTGAAGAGGAAACGCCCACATCGGTGCTTCATCTCAAGGCTGGCTCGCGCCCAAAGATCGAAAACCAGGGCGTGGTGATCGAAGGCATGGGCAAAACCCTCCCCGCGCAGGAACTGGAACCGTTCACCGTTACGCTTGAACCCAAAGCGGGCAGCGGCGGCGAACGGCAAGTCGTCCACTCGGGGCATGAATTCGTGTACTGTCTTCAGGGAAAAATCGAATACGTGATTGACGGAACCGTGTACGTCGTTGAACAGGGCGATACGCTCATCTTCGAAGCCACCCTGCCGCACCTATGGCGAAATCCGTTCGAGAAGGAAGCCATGTTCATCCTTATCTTGCAAACCCCCAATGCCTCCAGGGAACCCGTCCAGCGCCATTTTTCAAATACCCCCTCCGTCAATCACATTGGCGGATGAAATATGAAAAAGCCCCGTGTCACAAAAATGACGCGGGGCTTTTTTGAATCACATCATCGAAGATCGCATTATTCCTTCGGAGCGTGGGCGTGGAAAATACTGCCTTGCAACACACCCTGCAACGTCCGCCCTGTAACCACCAGCCAGACCAACATCAGAGCCGCAAGCGCCAAAAGTCCCGTCCACAAAAACAGGGCGGAGGGAATCGCCTGATACAAAACACCGGATGCGACAGTAAACGCGCCGAGCGGAAACACAAACGCCCACCAACTCAACGCAAAAGGCAGCGGACTTTTCTGGTGAATATTCAACGTGACAAAAAATGCCAGTAAAAGCCAGAAGAAGGCAAACCCCCACAACATTACCGCGGCAGGGCGGGAAAGAAAACCAAGCATCTCCTCCGCCGAGAGGCTGGCTTGAAAGAAAACGGACAACGGTTTCACAAATCGGATGGCAACAACGGTCAGTATGGACGTAGGCGCAACCCCCACCCAAAGCGTCGGCGCCAACTGCGAAGGCGGCAGGGGATGGAAAATATACCGCGCAAACACCATGGTCATCACGATAATGAACAACACGCCGCCAAACCCAAGAAAGATAAGGCTGGCGATCAAATTAAACCCGCCCAATGCCGTCCCTGCAAACTCCGTCGCCAGACTACCTCCCAACACCGGCACAAGCAGAGCCGAAACCGGCGGGATCAACCAGCCCAAATTTGCGGTCTCCCATTTCATTTCAGCATGATGGAAAAATGTGCTCAAAATGATCAAGGCAAAGATGAAGATTCCCCCCGCACCAACCAGCCACAAGCCTTGCAGGGTATTCCACAGAACCTTCTCCGAAAGAAAAAGATGACCCGTTTTTTCAAGCGCAATCCCGATCACCAGCAGCGAGATCGGCATGGTCGGGAAAAACGCCGCAAACACCGGATGACGCAAGTCAGCGCGAACCGCATCGAAGTGTAGGAACCAGCGTATGACCCACGTAACGATCAACGCCGCAAAAGATAAAACTGCCGCGCCCAAAAAGAAAAACTGCAACCCGGTCGAAAACGGCACAAACTCCCGAAATACAAAAACAGCCACCGCGCTCACAGCCGTCCCCATTACAGAAGCAAACCAGCCCGGCGCAAAATTACGAAGAATGGATTGAGGGGGATTGGACATGGAAACCTTTCATCGACTTTTGGATTTACACACTATAATTGACGACGCGTACAAAACAATATTACGTCCATTTTGGATGAAATCAAACCCCGCTTCCCTCCCGACCCGGGGCTGGGTTGCGTTCCCAAATCGATAGCCAGCCGTTAATTTTCACCACCTACAACCATACCCGGAGCAAATCGTGACCAGAATCTTTTTCATCTCCCTGTTGATCCTTCTCTCCATTTTATCCCCCGTCGCTCCCGCCCACGCGCAGGGAGCGACCCCCGTCGTACATGCCGTCCTGTTCTATTCGCCCACCTGCGGGCACTGCGAATTCGTGATCTCCCAAACCATCCTGCCGATGATGGACGAGTACGGCTCACAACTCCAGGTCATCGGCGTGGATGTCACCACCGAAGACGGCAACGCCCTTTTTATGAGCGCCCTAAAAACGTTCAACATCGAACAAGCCGGTGTCCCCTTCCTCGTCATTGACGATATCTACCTGATCGGTTCTGCCGACATCCCCGAGCAATTCCCCTCGCTGGTCGACTCCTATCTCGAACAAGGCGGCATTGATTACCCGGACATCCCCGGTCTGGCAGAGGCATTGAATCAACCGTCAGCGGAGGGAACGCCGCCTGCGCAACCCCAGCCCCAAATCACGCAAGAGGCGGCTCAATCCATATCCATGCCCACAGAGACAGCTCCCAACATCGAACTCGTCGAAAGCCATAACGCCGCAACATGGAAAGACCGTTTCGCCCAGGACCCAGCGGGGAACACCCTGTCTGTCATCGTGCTTTTGGGAATGGTTGTATCGCTCGGCTGGGTCGCGGCGTTTTTCAATAAGACAAAATCCGTATCATCAAAATCAATCCCCGCATGGCTCATCCCCTTGCTGTGCGTGATCGGCTTTGGAGTTGCCGGGTATCTGACGTATGTCGAAACCACGCAGACCAGCGCCGTCTGCGGTCCTGTTGGCGATTGCAATACAGTTCAACAAAGCGAATATGCGCGTCTGTTTGGCGTCCTTCCCATTGGCGTGTTGGGGTTGGTTGGGTATGTGGCAATATTTATCTCCTGGTCGCTTGCAAGTTATGGGAATAAAAAAATCGCCAGCCTCGCTTCGCTGGCGATCTTCCTGCTAACGATTTCGGGCACATTGTTCTCGGCGTACCTGACCTTCCTCGAACCCTTTGTCATCGGAGCCACCTGCGCCTGGTGCCTGGCATCCGCCATTTTGATGACAGGATTGCTTCTACTCACAGCCAGCCCGGCGAAAACCGCCGTCAAACAAATGCGGGCAAAAGCCAACAGGTAAAGTAGAATTGTCCGTATTCATCATCAGGTTGCATACATGAAATCCTATCGCAAAGAACTCTGGTTCAACATCCCATCCCGGCGCGGATTTGTCAACATCACCCCGCAAGTGGAAGAAGCCCTGCGTGAAAGCGCCATCAAAGAGGGGCTTTGTCTTGTAAACGCCATGCACATCACCGCCTCGGTCTTCATCAACGACGACGAAAGCGGACTGCATCACGACTATGAAAAATGGCTGGAGAAACTCGCCCCGCATGAACCGGTCAATGGATACCGCCACAACGACACCGGTGAAGACAATGCCGACGCGCACATGAAACGCCAGGTAATGGGACGCGAAGTGGTCGTCGCCGTCACAAACGGTCAACTTGATTTTGGCACATGGGAACAGATCTTCTACGGCGAGTTCGATGGCAGAAGGCGTAAAAGAGTCTTGGTAAAAATTATTGGTGAATAAAAGTGACAGTCACTTTAAATGTGACTGTCACTTGATTTGAACAGGAGTTTAAAATGCGTTTACAAAATAAAGTGATTGCCACGCTGGTCGCTGAAGGCGTGGAAGACCTTGAATATTACGTACCGGTGATGCGCTTACAGGAAGAAGGCGTAAAAATGTTAAGCGCCGGGCTCGACCTCAAACCCGTATGGGGAAAGAACGGTCTGCTCATCACACCCGATGCAAGAATTGAAGACCTGAAAGCCAGCGAACTCTTTGCGCTGATTCTGCCCGGCGGCTGGGCGCCTGATAAACTTCGCAGGTTTGATGTGGTGAAGAAACTGGTGAAAGAAATGAACGACGCCAATAGGATCATTGGTATCATCTGTCACGGCGGTTCGATTGCCGTTTCAGCGGGTATCATCAAAAAAGGTCAACGCGTCACCGGCTCGACCGGCATCAAGGACGATCTTGAAAACGTCGGGGGAATATGGGCGGATGAAGCCGCCTTCCGCGAAGGCAACCAGGTCTGGGGGCGGGTCGTGGCGGATATTCCCGACTTCAATCGTGAACTGGTTGCAGCCTTGTCTCAGGCTTCTTGAGCCCATCCCACTCTTCATCCGCGCCTTCCGCTTTTACCCCAAGAAGTTCCTGTAACAAATGCCACAGGTACGCGGAACCCTGCTTATCGCCGATTGCCAGCGCAAATAACAGCCTGACACCAACTGCAATCCCATAATACAAATTCATGGCAGTATCTCCATAATGATTGACACCCCTACAATACCAGTTCGTCTTTAATGGCGCGGTAACAAGCCATTAAGATGAAGTTAATGCCAGCGGTGCAGCCTTCATGGTGGATGGGATGAGGACGCCAAGCAGACTCAACGCTGTGGGCGCGATCTGCAAATGCGAGATAACCTCCCCCGTTTCGCCTCTTCCCTTAAGGGACGGCTGAATCACAAAAAAGGGAACTTCTCTTTGCTCAGGCGTTGACCCGCCATGCCCCCCATCGGCATTGATGCCGTGGTCGCCCGTTACGAAAATCGTATACCCACGCTCACGCCATTCCACAAGAAGCGGCGCAAGTTTTGAATCTTGATAGATGGCATGGTTGCGATATTCCTTGGTATCTGAACCATAGGTCTCGCCGTGATAGTCCATGCCCATGGGGTGCAACAAAAGATAATCTGGCGAATATTTGCGGACAAGATGCGCCGCCGTATTGAACAACTCAATATCGGGATATTCATCCTGCGTGTAAAAACGTCCGTGTTGGATGTTGAGCTTTTAGTCATCCACTTCCCGGTCATCTATGGCGTCATACGGGGCGCGGTTGTACAACTCGGAATACCAGGAATATGCCGCTGCCGCTGTAACTTTACCCGCCTCTCTCACTGAACGAAAAATGTTTGGCTGTGTTGAAAGCCGCACGATTGAGTTGGCAACAATACCGGTTTCACTGGATGGCATCCCAGTATGGATGGTCTCATACATCGGGCGCGACATGCTGGGAAGTTCGCCCGCAATCTTATAAAGGCTGGCTTTTTTATATTCAACCATGTGCATCAGATAGCCCATATTGGCTTTTGCCGCATCGTAGCGCAGGGCGTCTGAGAGAACGAGAATGACCTTGTTCACACTTCACCTCATAAAGCAGTAGGTCGCGCTTGAAGCGTGACCTACCTTTGTTATTCATCCAGAACGAGAACCGCTTCTTTCGAGCAGGTCACCTGCTCTTTGGAGCCGATCTTGGGAAGTTCCAAAAATGGATTGTTGAATGTATCCATATTGAACTTTGAATCGCCGATCTTGACCTGGATGCGTACCACCGAACCGAGGAAGGTGATGTTTTCGATGGTGCAATCCAGCACATTATCCTTTTTGATCTCTTCGGCAAAGCTAAAACGTTCGGGACGGACGGAGATGCGGATTGCATCGCCCTTCCTGCGAGATTTAATATCCGAGGCGGTGATGAATTGCACGCCATTCACATGCAGGAGACCTTTTTCGGGGTCGGAGACTTCCGCTTTGACGGTGTTGAGCGAGCCGACGAAATTCGCCACAAATTGCGTCTGCGGAAAATTATAGATCTCGAAGGGTGTGCCGACCTGTTCCATGCGTCCCTGGCTCATCACTACAATGCGGTCGGATAGTGAAAGGGCTTCTTCCTGATCGTGTGTGACATAAATGGTGGTGATGCCCAACTGCTGTTGAATGCTGCGAATCTCTGTCCGCAATGAAACGCGGATCTTCGCATCCAACGCGGAGAGGGGTTCGTCGAGCAGTAATACTTCGGGTCGGATCGCCAGGGCGCGGGCAAGCGCCACACGCTGCTGTTGACCGCCGGAAAGTTGATACGGAAACCGGGCGGCAAACTTGCTCATCTGGATCAGGGCGAGCATTTCATCCACCCGGGCATCAATCTCAGCCCTGGGCTTGCCTGCTATTTTCAAGCCGTAGCCAACATTTTGGGCGACGGTCATGTTCGGAAAAAGCGCATAGGACTGGAAGACCATGCCGACATTGCGCTTGTTGGGCGGGACGTTGGTCAGGTCGTTGCCGTTGATGGTGATGGTGCCGGAGGTGGGAGTTTCAAACCCCGCCACCATGCGCAGGGTGGTCGTCTTACCGCAGCCGCTGGGACCGAGAAACGAGACAAATTCGCCCTGCTTCACTGTGAGGTTGAAATCCTCCACGGCAACGAAGTTGGTGAAGGATTTATGGATATGAGTGAGTTCAAGATGGGTCATGGGAATTGTCCTATTCTTCGGTCACTTGTCGTTGCTGGCGTTGGTTGCGGCTGCTGAAATAGTTTAGCAGCCCCAAACTGAACCAGGTCAGTGAATAGCTGATGATGGCTAGCGCGGCGGGTTCGTAGGCTTTGGTAAGACCGATGCGCACCATGTACGGTCCGAGCGCCGGGCGGACGAGGAAGTCTGCCAGGATGAGCTCGCCCATGACGGTGGCAAAGGCGATCAACGAGCCGCTCAGGATGGCGATGCGAAGGTTCGGGATGATGACATTCGTCAGGACCTGGAACCAGCTCGAACCAAGGCTTTGAGCCGCCTCCGTCAGGGTACGGACATCTATAGCGCGCATCCCTACATCAATGGCGCGGAACATGTACGGCATCGAGATGATGATGTAGCCTGCCACCATCAGGATGTCTGTCGTCCACGGGCGAAGGGTCAACTGAATGGGCGGATGGGAGAAGGTGCGGATGAGACCGAAGACCAGCACGATGCCGGGGATGATGAACGGCAGGATGGTGATGACGTCCATGACCGGGCGGGCTTGCGGCACTTTCAGGTACATCCAATAGACGGTGGGGACGAAGATGGAGACGCTGATGATGATGGTGATGACCGCCATGGTGATCGAGTATCGAAAGCCCTGCCAGAAACGCGGGTCGGCAAAAACGAGCTGATAGGCTTTGAAGCCAAGCACGCCGCGTTCCATGCGCAGTGAGAAATCGAGCGTGCCATACAACGGCAGGAAGAAATACAAGAGGGCGGCAACGCCCCAGAAGATCGCAAAGAAATTGAAACGTTTTCCGCTCATGATTTTGTCCACCGGCTTGCCTGTTTTTGCAGGATGGTATAAGCGACAATGGCAACGCTCATCACAATCACCATGCCAAACGCCAAAGCATAGCCCTCATTGGGATTCCCCAGCACGTCGCCGCGGATCTGCTGACCGATGGCGATGGGAACGAGGAAGATGCTGCCGCCGGTGAGCGCGCGCGCCGTGGCATACGCGCCAAAGGCATTGCCAAATAATAAAAGCATGGCTCCCAAAATGGACGGCATTAGAACGGGAAGAGCAACATCACGCCAGTATTGGAAGGGGCTGGCGCCCATATTGGTGGCGGCTTCGCGCCATTCGTTACGCAAGCCTTCCAACGCGGGGGTGATGGTAAGGATCATCAATGGGAATTGGAAGTAGGTATACGCCAATACAATGCCCCACATGCTATAAAGAGTGAACCCATGATCATACGGGTTGAAGGGGCAGACTTCCGCGCCGTCGGCGCCGGTAAAGCAAATGCCCTTAAGAAAAACGGTGATAAAGCCAAGCTGACCGAGGGTGGCAATGAACGAGAATGCCAGCGGCACGCCGCCAAAGTTGGCAGCCAGGCCGGAGAAGGTGGAGATCAGAGTACGCATCCAGCGCGGGGCGCCGCCGTGCGTAATGGAATATGCAACGAAAAAGCCGAAAAGCCCCCCCACCAGCGCGGTGATGGCGCTGACCTGCAAACTGACGATGTAGGATTTTAAAGTAAAGGGGTTGCTCAGAATGTTCATATTCTCAAGCGTAAATTCACCCTCCTGATTGGTGAATGCGCCAGTGAACAGGTTGAGGGAAGGCAAAACAAGAAAGAAAAAAATAAACAGGAAAAAGGGCAGAAAACCAACCCAGTTCCAAAGCGGATGTTCTCGCCAAGCCTTGCGTTTGGGCGTTGCAGATTCTTGACTCATGGGCAGGAGACCTTTATCACTTGCCTCATAATTAAGTAAACATTTCTCCGTACATTACAAGGGAAGGGTGGAATCAACATTTACTAATTATGCGATACTCGAAACGTGACCCGGCTTACACCGGGTCACGTTATTGAAACGTACAGGCAGGGATTACTTGATGTCGAGACCGACGACGTTATCCCATTCGTTCTTGATCAGTTCGCGGGCAGCGCTGAGCTGGTCGCCGCTGGGAACGACAGAGCTGGCGAGGATCGCGGGATCTGGCATCTTGGCGGCAATGTCTTCCGGAACAACGCCGCGTTCGAGCATGTCGGCGAGGCGGGCGGGAGCGCAATAGCCTTTCATCCAGATCAACTGACCTTCATCCGAGTACAGGAATTCCTGCCAGAGACGGGCAGCAGCGGGGTTGGGCGCATAGGCGCTGACCGCCTGGAGATAGTAACCGCCCCAATTGACAGAAGCGGGATAAACGATCTCGAGCGGCGGATTGCCGGCAAAGGTGTCTTTGTTGGCAAGCGCCAGGTAATTCCACTGGAAGGTGATGGGGGTTTCGCCCTTGCCGATGGTGCCGGTGTTGGCAATCAACGGGAGGAGGTTGCCGGCTTCATTCAACTGCTTGAAGAAATCAAGACCGGGCTGGATGTCGTCGAGTGAGCCGCCCATCGCAAGCGCCGCAGCGTACACGGATTGAGCCGCCTGGTTGGAGGCGCGGGGATCACCGGCGAGAGCGATCTGTCCGGCATATTTCGGATCGAGCAGGTCAGCCCAATCCTGCGGAACATCGGAGACCACATCGAGATTCACTTCAAAGACCATCACGCCGCTGTAATCGGTGTAGTAGTAGCCTTCTTCATCCTTCACGCCGCCGAGGGTATCCCAGGTTTCGACCTTGTAGGGGGCGAGCAGACCCTGTTCCTTGCCCTGCGGACCATAGGCAGGACCCACATCAATCACATCTGGAGCCTGAGGACCTTTGTTTTCTTTGTTGTCAATAATCGCCTGGATTTCATCAGCGGAACCGGCATCGGGGGTGATGGAGTTGACGGCAATGCCGTATTTTTCGCTGAAAGTGCTGATCGCTTCGCCGTAATTGCACCAGTCTTCGGGGAGGGCGATCACATTCAGGGTGCCTTCGGCTTTCGCCGCGGCGATCAGGGCGTCCATGCCGCCGCCGTCAGCGGCAGATTTGGCAGTGCTCCAGTCGAAATTGCTGGCTGCGCCACCACCACAGGCAGAGAGAACCGTCGCTGCAACTACGAACAGGGCAAGCATGTGATAAGCAAACTTCTTCGTACGCATCTCTTTCTCCTTATTTGATGATTTGATTGATCGAACGAAAATACTTGCGCCATCTTATCC
>DAOTXI010000601.1:0-1826 GCA_034435475.1 Anaerolineales bacterium | reverse complement strand
GGCATGCCGAGCGTTTTTGCGACCTGCGCGTAGGAGCAGTCGAGCATGGCGGTTTCGATGGCGCCCATGGGGGTTGCGCCTTTTTTCATATCGAAGATCGCCGCCGCGCCGCCCCACACGATGGGCGAGACGGGTTGCGCGAGTTGGTGGATGGTGATGCCTGCGAGGACTTCCGCGGTGTGTTGGGTGACCGTCCCAAGCATGGTGACGGGAGCCGCCGCGCCTGCTAATGGAACGGAGACGATCTCAGCGGGGATGCCTGCTTTTGCAAGCGCGATCAAGTTGCCCGCGCCGAAGTTCGACCAGATCAATGGCGGCGCCGGGCAGACGTCGAAGATGGCGCGCGGTTTTTCGCGTGCGGCTTCGGCACCGCCTGCGAAGTGCGCGAGCATGTCAATCATCTCTTGTACGGTCTTGTTGGTGAACGCGCCGGTGACGATGGGTTTCCTGGAATAGAGCAATGCCAGATATAGGCGATACGAATCTTGTATCTCTTTGGGAACGTCGTGACAGATCACTGCGGTGGATTGCGCGTCGTATTGCGGAATTTGTTCCGCGACCTTCAATAATCGGATGAGGTGTTCGGTTTCAGTGGTGTCATGCTCGAGTGTGTCGGGGTTGAGCATGGTAATGCCAGAAGAACCCGGGTCGAAGTGGACCGAGTCGCCGCCGTAGTGGACGGTGGGGTTGCCGTGATAGTCGTACAGGTGGAATTCGCGCGGCACGCTTTCCAATGCGCGTTGGACGAGCGAGGCGGGAATTTGCGCCACGTTCGTTTCCGGGTCAATGACCACACCTTCGCGCCGAAGCATATCTCGCGCTTCTTCGTTTTGAACTTTGATTCCGGGGCGTAGCAATAGTTCATACGCCTCTGCAAGAATGCGGGCGATGATGTAATCGCTGAGAAGGGTTAACTTTGGTCGCATGGGACACCTCTAAAAATTGCAGGTTGAAGGTTGCGGGTTACAGGTTGAAGGATAACTTGTAACCTGTAACCTGTAACCTATTATTTTTCTACCGACTTGATAATTCTTTCAAACTCTTTGCTGATCTTTTCGTCCAATGGGTCAGGTTGGTGTTCTTTCAGTATCTTTCTGGCTTTGTTCACAGCCCAATCGCGGGCGTCTTCGCCGGTTTCTTCCCATTTGGAGTAGGGACGACGGTCAAGGAATTGCGGCATGAATATCTCGCGCATGTGGTTGCGGGTGTGCCTTTGCGCGAGGTAGTGACCGCCGGGTCCAACTGCGGTGACGGCATCCAGTGCGAGCGTTTCGGCGTTGACTTCGATGCCGCGCATCATCTTTTCGATGATGGAGAAGATCTCGCAGTCCATCATCATCTCGGCAAATGACCAGATGCGGCTGCCGTGCAGAAATCCGCAGCCCAAGAGCATGTCGGACATGACCACGCTTGCCATGAAGGTCGAGAGACTTCCCTCCAGCCCGGCTTGCCAGTTTGGTTCCTTTGCGCCAGTGGCAAAGGAACCCATCGAAAGCGGAATGTTGTAGAAATCAGCAAGCACGTTAGTGGCGGCGCCGAAAAGGAAGTCTTCCGGTCCGCCGCCGGTGTAAACGCCCGTGCGCGGATCGGAAGCGGTTTGGGCGGCAGCATAAAAAACAGGAGCGCCGGGGAATGCCAGTTGTAAAAGGGCGGTGGCGGCGATCACTTCCGCATTGCCGACGGCAAGGGTGCCTGCCATCGTTGCGGGACCGGTCGTCATGCAGGCGGTCATGGTCATAAACCCGGTCGGGACTCCATGTTCGGCGGCAATCAAGGCTGCGTCGAGCGAACCGCCGTCGTGCCCGAGAGGAGGCGCGGTGCATTGC
>DAOTXI010000600.1:0-9506 GCA_034435475.1 Anaerolineales bacterium | reverse complement strand
GGGATGAAGGCGCGCTCGAAACTCGCCTGCTCGCTTCTTATCTGCTTGGCAGAATTCCACCGCAGGAAGAACGCCTGCTGCCGCGCATCACCGCATGGACTCAGCAGATCCGCGACCCGGAAGTGCGCGTGGCGTTGCTCACGACCAGTCTCACCCGCATGCGCAAGGAAACACCGAATCAATTCTTGGCGTTAGTGCGCGAATATCTGCACCCTGAGCGTTCTCGTACCTGGTCAAACGGCATTCAAGCGCTCATCCCCATGATCGCGGACTCCGACTTTGAAAATCTCCCCGCCATCTTCGACATCGTGGAGCCCATCGTCGAAGAAGCTCCGTCCACTTTGCAATACGATCTCACTGACCTCATCGTCACACTTTATCGTGCGTCTGCTAGCGAGACCATCTTCATGCTCAAGCATATTCTCAGCACCACTGAGAATCAAATGACCGCCGTCACCATGCGGCGCATCTCGCCAGACTTCCCACCCCCGTTGCAAAAAGAACTGCGCGACCTACTCCGCCCGCAGCCACTCACCCTCATTAGACCCACCGAACCCGATGACTTTATCGATGAAAGCGCGCCACCCGAAGAAAAAGCGAAACCAGCGCGCAAGCCGAGAAAAAAGAAAATGGACAATTCCCGCATCATCTACCTCCACGGCTCAGACAGCAATAGTCAAAGCGGCAAAGCCCGTCAGTTCGCCGAGAAGTTCCCCGGCATGGTCACACCCGATTTCACCGGCGACTTCGACGAACGCATGGCGCAACTCAAAAAGATCATCGGTCGCAAAAAAGGCTGGACGATCATTGGCTCGTCTCTGGGAGGATTAATGGGAACGGTCTTCACCTGTCAAAAGCCGACTCACGTCCGCAAGTTGATTCTGCTCGCCCCCGCCTTGATGAAAGACCCCTTCGGCTCCTATCTTAATCTCGAGCCTGTCTCTGTCCCCACAACCGTGATCCACGGGACAGCGGATGACGTCGTTCCGCTCGACGAAGCACGCGCATATGCCGAGAAATTCTTCACAGACTTAAAATACATCGTCGTGGATGATGGTCATCGTCTGCAAGAGGCGTTCAAAGAATTAAACTGGGAAGAAATATTGGAATAATAAAAACATCATTAACCCCGAATTTAATATGGGACGCGGACGAGCACGGATTTACGCGGAAAAGGATTAAAAAATCCGCGTGTTCAGCGTTGATCCGCGTCCCATTTGCTCTTAAAAACGAACTCACCTACGAAACCTTAATTTCGGGGTGAGTCATGTTTTTATCTCATCTGTTACTCTTCATTCCATGGCACGAGAGATGCAAACCTGAGAACGATCTTGGGGATCAAATTTCACATAACATTTCTTGCCAACCTCGAACTTTGGCAGAGAGCTTGTTTTGATCAACGCCTGGAATTCCGCCTTATAAGGGTCACCCGTCTTTGGGTAAACTTCCACTTTGTAAAGCATGTAATGTCCTTTGGCTGGATTGAATTCCTTTTCCAGTTTCACATGCAGGTTCAAATCTTCGGCTGCAAGGATCAACGCCTCAGCTTCCTCGCCGGTCTCGCGAATGATTTTGTTTCGCTCATATATCTTTTCGAACGCCTTTTGACCCATCAATATGCGATGATCAACATCGTAGTGTTCAAGGATCATTTCTGTTGGGTCATTTACGTTATAGGTCACCCAAATCTTTTGCCCCACTTCTTCATGTCTTTCGCCCCAGGATACAAAACCCCTTTTCTGCAACAAGACCCAATCTTTAAAGGTAGCCTGAAAAGCCGGGCGACCTTCAGGCTGGACCTCCACTGTAAAAGTCACCCACATTCGACTTTTTTCAACGACACCATTTTTAGCAGACAGAACCACTGCGGGAGCCATAACTGCACTTTTTCCAATCTCGTTTCTTAAGTCTTTCCGTTGCTGGAGCAATGCCTTTCGACTCCGGTTTTGTAGCCAGAATACCAGCACCACAAATACTATGATCGATAAAGCCCCAAGTGGAAATTTTATACAATCCAAGATATCTGATAAGACTTCCACGATTTTCTCCTGATTACAAAAATACTACCAAACAGCTCCTATTTTCCATCAAAGGGAGGAACTAAAGTATGGCACAATTGTCCTATTCACTGAAATCCGGAGCTTAAAATGAAACGACACATCTACTGGCACACCACCGTCCAAATGCCCGCTGATTCCAATCTCACACCTATCCCCTCCAAAGTGGATGTGGCGATCATCGGCGGCGGGTACACGGGTTTGAGCGCCTCGCGAACCTTGGCAAAGCAAGGTGTGAATGTGGTCGTGATTGAAGCCGAGACCATAGGCTGGGGCGCGAGCTCGCGCAATGGCGGCATGACGTTGACCGGGCTAAAGCCTGCCATGCAAACGGTCATCAAAAACTATGGGCGGGAATTGGCGAAAGAATTATTTCAGTGTTCGCTGGATTCTGTGAATATCGTCGAGCAGATCGTCAAAGAAGAAAACATTGATTGTGGCTTTTCACGCTATGGGCACTTATTGATGGCAAACAAGCCCAAGCATTACGAGTCCCTGCAAGGCGAAGTGGATTTCATGGCGAAGGAGTTCAATCACAACGTGCGACTCGTATCGCCGAAAGACCTGCGCTCTGAAATCGGCACGGATGTATATCACGGCGCGTTAGTGGATGAGGTCAGTGGCGGGTTAAACCCGGCGCAATATGTGGCAGGGTTGGCGGGTGCGGCAGCAAGGGCGGGGGCAACGCTTTGCGCGCGAGCGCGTGTCACCAAGATCAAGCGGAGTCCGAACCGGTTCTTCATCCAAACCGAAAGAGGGAATTTAGAAGCGGAATCCGTTTTGGTGGCGACATCTGGGTATACGGGTGGGGCGACGAAGAAACTTCAAAAGAAGATTATCCCGATTGGCTCGTTCATCATTGCAACGGAACGACTCTCAGATGAATTGGCGCATGAGCTCAGCCCCAAGAACAGAATGATCTTTGATTACAAACATTTCCTAAATTATTTTCGTCTGTGGGATAACCGCATGATCTTTGGCGGACGGGCGGCGTTCTTCCCTGAGAATGAAAATACGATCGCCCAAAGCGGTGAGATTTTACGAAGTGAGATGATAAAAGTCTATCCACAGCTGAAAGACGCAAAAGTTGAATATGTTTGGGGTGGCACACTTGATTTTGCCTTTGACCAGATGACACATGTAGGCGAAGATGATGGGATTTTTTATTCACTCGGTTATGCGGGTCATGGTGTGGCGATGGCAACATATTTGGGCGCGACAGTTGCCGAGGCGATGATAAAAGAAACGATCAAGGACCACCCGTTTGCGAAGTTTGATTTTCCGTCCGCGCCGCTGGGATTGTACAACGGCAGCCCGTGGTTTTTGCCGTTTGCGGGTTTGTATTACAAGATTTTGGATTGGGTGGAGTAAGAAAAAAGGATTAAAATAGCGCAATATTTTTTCAACTCAGGAGGCACGCATGGCGAAGAAAAAGGAAATGGAAGGCGAAGTCTATTATCCGTCGGAGCAGGTCGTGACGCAGGCTCGTTTGAAAGACTGGGATGCGCTGGCAGAGAAAGCTGAAAAAGATCTGGAAGGTTTCTGGGCTGCAGAAGCCTCTGAATTGGAATGGTATAAAAAGTGGGACAAGGTTTTGGACGATTCAAAAGCGCCATTTTATAAATGGTTCGTGGGTGCGCGCACCAATATAGTTCACAATGCAGTAGATCGCCATCTCAAAACACATCGCAAGAATCAACTTGCACTCATCTGGGAATCAGAAGACGGGAAGCAAGAACGCACATTCTCGTATTTCGCGATGAACCGCGAAGTTTCACGCATGGCAAATATCATCAAAGCCATGGGCATTGTCAAAGGTGACCGTGTGACTATCTACATGGGTCGCGTTCCTGAGATCGTCTTTGCCATGCTGGCTTGCGCCAAGATCGGCGCGATCCACTCCGTGGTGTTCGGTGGTTTCTCCGTCGACTCGCTGCAGGGGCGCATCGAAGACAGCAAATCCAAACTGGTCATCACCTGCGATGGTTCGTTCCAGAACGGTAAAGTGGTTGAACTCAAAGCCATTGTAGATTAGTCTCTCAAGAAATGTCCCTCTGTTGAAAATGTGATCGTGGTCAAACGTGTTGGCAACGGGGTGACGATGGAAGCCGGGCGCGACCATTGGTATCACGACCTGTGCCAACTTCCCATCGCCAATGGCAAATGCCCCACCGAAGAACTGGATGCGGAAGATCCCCTCTTCATTCTTTATACCTCCGGCTCCACAGGCAAACCGAAAGCCATTTTGCACACACACGGCGGTTACATGGTTGGAACGTACTCGACCTTGAAATATGCCTTTGATGTCAACGATATGGACCGTTGGTGGTGTACCGCCGACCCCGGCTGGATTACGGGTCATTCCTATATTGTGTATGGTCCCATGATCGCGGGCGCAACCTCCATGCTCTTTGAGGGCGGACCCGCCTTCCCTTACCCAAATCGCTGGTGGCAGGTGATCGAGCGCTACGGCATCACCATCTTCTACACCGCCCCCACCGCCATTCGCGGACTGATGCGCTTCGGCGAATCGTGGCCCAACAAGCATGACCTTTCATCTCTGCGTTTACTCGGCTCGGTGGGCGAACCCATCAACCCCGAAGCGTGGAAGTGGTATCACCGTGTGATCGGCAAGGAGAAATGCCCGATCATTGATACCTGGTGGCAGACGGAGACCGGCGCGTTTCAGATCACGCCGACGCCTGTTGTGCCTCTCAAACCTGGTTCTGGCACCCGACCTTTCTTCGGTCAAAAAGCCGAGATCGTGGATGAGCAAGGTAATCCCGTTCCTGACAATACCGAAGGCTATCTCACCTTGCTTCGCCCGTGGCCCTCGATGCTGCGCACAATTTACGGCGACGACGAACGCTATGTGAATCAATATTGGAGCAAGTACCCCGGTCGCTACACCACCGGTGACTCTGCCAAACGTGACAGTGACGGCTATTATTGGATCATCGGGCGCGTGGACGATGTGATCAAGGTCTCAGGTCACCGCCTGGGCACGGCAGAGGTTGAATCTGCGTTGGTCAGTCACCCCGCGGTGGCAGAAGCGGCTGCGATTGGCTTGCCGCATGATGTTAAGGGTCAGGCAATTTACACATTCGTATTGTTACGCGCCGGGTTTGCGCCTTCACCGGAATTGGCAGAAGAATTACGTCAACATGTTTCCACGCACATGGGTCCGATTGCGCGACCAGAAGATGTGAAGTTCCTCGATAAACTTCCCAAGACCCGCTCTGGCAAGATCATGCGGCGCGTGTTGAAGGCACGGGCGCAAGGTCTGCCTGAGGGTGATATCAGCACCCTGGAAGAGTAGACAGGCACGAGCGCAGAAAGAAGCGAAGCATCCGGTTTTTGAACCGGATGCTTTTTAAAATTGATATTAATTTGCAAACTTTCTGTTAATCGACTGCCATATAATACCAACCAACCATTTTCAAAGGAGAAATAATAAATGAAAAAGTTTTTCGCGAACGAAATATTTTTGGGAACGATGATCGCCATTCTTTCTGTGTTCACTGCCTTTATCAGTTATCAGGGCGCCATGGCAGACTCGAAGCAGAATGAGTTCGAGATTCAGGGTATGAAGGACCTGAACGATGGCAACGCCGAGTATTTGCGAGCCAACCAGGATATTACGCAGGACTACAACTACTTTGATAATTGGTATATCAACGACGGAACCGATCGGCAGGATATTGCCGATTATTATCAGGAGAATTTCTCCGAGGCTTTACAAGCTGCATTCGACCGCGATAATGGCGTTTGGGACAATGAATATTACGATGCCATGTACACCGATGCCTATACCTACTGGGACTCGTCGGATGCGAATTTTGAAATCGGCTCACAGTACGATGAACGCGGCGACCAGCTTCAATTGGTTTTGTTGATCTCGGCTTTGGGGCTGGCATTCGTCGCATGGGCTTCCCTGCTGGGCGCAGAAAGCAATATGCGTGTGTTCTTCGCCATCCTCGGCGCGATTGCGCTTGCGGCAGGGGTGGCTGCCTATTTGTTAATGGTCCCCGGCGTTGCCGCATAATTCAATAGACTTCATCGGTGATAAGGAAAAACATCCCGAAGGTTGCCATTTTGCCCTTTGAACGGTTCAAAAAACCTTCGGGACGGTTATTTCCGATAAAGTCCAATTTTAATCCGAAGAAGTCGCGCTTTTCTTGTTTAATATCCAGGTATATCGCTCATCCTACTTTACCTCAAAAATTACTTCGGTCAGTTTTCCCGCCCGCACGTGGACGATGCGTTCTCGCAATCCCGATAAATCGTTGAAAGCGATCTTGTAGGTTCCGGGCGGCAGGTTGTTCAACACAGCATCTTCGTCGTTATACTCGAAATCACGGGCATAGGAAGTCAGGTAATAAGTGAATAGGGTGGTAATCCCATCCCCCCCCAACCGGGCAACCACGAGCGGGCGTTCATAATTTCGCTCATCCACGCTTTTCAACGTGATGGATATTGCCCCCATCCCATCTTTCGGATAAAGCCACAACTCCGGGTTTTGGGTGGAGAAATAATCCGTGTAATCGCCTCCCTTGCGGACTTCAAAGTGGAGATGCGGTCCCGTCGCGCCGCCAGACATTCCGACATTTCCGATCACACTCCCTGCATATACTTCCTGACCCGGAACAACAAGGATGTTCGATAAGTGCGCATACAAAGTGAATAACTCGCCGGAATGGCGGATAATTATGACATTGCCATAAAAATTATTCCACGGGCTGAATTTGACCATTTTATCTGAATCTGCGAATACAACTTCTCCATCGCCAGCAGCCAGAACTTCCGCGCCAAACGTGTTTTGGAATTCAACGCCGTGATGCGCATCGCGTTTGCCTTTTTGAGTGGATGCGTAAGGGTAGGACAAATCAATTTCGTCATTGCCGGGCGGATGGATGGGGCGTAGAAACATGAAAACTCCTGTTGTGACACAATAGTCTGCGGTGTATGGGTCACAGGGAATTGGGGTTTCGGTGGCTGGAGGTGTTGGGGGTGGCGTTTCTGTCGGAGCAAGTGTTACGGGAAGCGTCGCCCTCTCAGTCGCTTTCGCAGGCGGCGATAAAGTTTCAACAGCGGCGGTTTGAGTGAGCGGAAGGTTACACGAGACGATTAGGAGGGAAAAAATAACAAAACAGCAAGGTCGCATATGAAATTATTTTACTTCATGAACGATTCCGTATTAAGTTCATGCCAGGCGGACGATTCGTCCTTCGTTTTCATATAATGAGATCGAACGAATCAGAGAACAGGAATTATCATGAAATCCATTCCCTTGAAAATCATTCTTGGCGCTGTATTAGTTTTCACAGCAGTTTCAGGCATCAACCCGCGCAGCGCCCATGCCCAAAGCGACCGTATCAGTTTTGCCGTCATCGGCGATTTTGGGCTGGCGGGGCAACCCCTTTTAGACGTATCAAATCTCATCAAAGGCTGGAACCCGGATTTCATCGTCACCGTTGGCGATAATAACTACCCAGACGGAGCCGCCGCCACCATTGACGATAACATCGGGCAATATTTTCATGAATACATCTACGAATATAAGGGCAAATACGGGGCTGGCTCGCCCACCATGCGTTTCTTCCCATCGCTGGGCAATCACGATTGGAGCGCCAACGGCACGGAACCCTATCTCAACTACTTCGGGCGGCGCAATGTCTGGAATTATTATGACTTCGTCAGGGGTCCAGTCCACTTCTTTATGCTCGACAGCGACCGGGAAGAGCCAGACGGAGTCACGCCAGATTCGCAACAGGGCATCTGGCTGCGCAAGGGGCTTGCCGCATCCGCATCGGTTTATAACGTGGTTGTGCTTCATCACGCGCCGTATTCCTCCGGCTGGCATGGCTCAAGCGAATATATGCGCTGGCCCTTCAAGGAATGGGGCGCGGATGTTGTGCTTGCCGGTCACGACCACACGTACGAACGCCTGTTGGTGGACGGTCTGCCATATTTCGTAAACGGAATCGGCGGCGGGGAAATCTACCGCTTCGAAACCGCCCTGCCGCAAAGCCAGGCGCGTTTCAATAGCGACTTCGGCGCAATGAGGGTGGAGGCATCCAGCCAGTACATGCGCTTCCGTATGTTCACCCGCGCCGGAAACCTCGTGGATGAATACGTCATCGGAGCAAAGGCGGCGGCGGCAACTTCCATCACCCGGCTCGACCCATCTCCAACAAATGCGGGTGTGGTCAGGTATCAAGTTCTTTTTTCCGATTCTGTTACAGGCGTGGATGTTTCGGATTTCATCCTTGATACCGCGATTCCAGGCGCGGGAATCATTGAAGTAAGCGGATCGGGAAATTCGTACATCGTCTCAGTCAATACAGGGGGTGGGGATGGAACCCTGCGCCTCGACCTCGCCGATAACGACTCCATCACCACCAGCCTCGGACTCCCTTTGGGTTGGGAAGGCGCAGCCAATGGCAACTTCAACGGCGAAGTTTACAGCGTGGACAAAACTCCGCCTGCCGTATCAGCCATTACGCGGATGAATGCCAGCCCAACCAATGCCACGTCGGTTGATTTTGCGGTTACCTTCAACGAATCTATATCCGGTGTTGACCTTACTGACTTCACCCTTTCCACAACGAATGGCGCAGTTATAACCGGAATTAGCGGCACGGGGATAAGTTATATCGTCACCGTTACAACCGGAAACGGGACCGACATTCTGCGATTGGACTTTGTGGACAACGATTCGATCTTTGACCCGGCAGGCAACACGACCCAAATCGGTTTTACTTCGGGCGAATCCTACTCGGTGGATCGTGCCGCGCCGACGGTTGTTTCGATCACGCCATCGAGGCAGGCAGACGCTCCCAGTGTGGATTACACCGTCAGTTTTTCAGAACCAGTCACCGGCGTGGATGGAAGCGATTTCATCCTCTTCAGTATGAACGGCGCAGCCATCACAACGGTCACAGGCGGTGGGAGTCAATATATTGTGTCTGTTTCGATCCAGCCCGGAAGCGACAGCATCCGTATTGACCTTGTGGACGATGACAGCATCCTCGATGGGATCGGCAATCCACTCGGCGGCGCGGGATTTGGGAATGGAAACGCGCTGGGCGGGATATTCAATATAAACATCGCAACGCCAATCGTCACTTCGATCATCCGCGCCAGCGCCAATCCGACCAATGCGCCCACGGCGGCTTTTATAGTTACGTTTTCAGAAATCATCGAAGGCGTGGACGCAGGCGACTTTTTGTTGACGAATGGCTCGATCAACGACATCCAAAATCTAAGCCCGTTTTTTATTGTGAATGTCAACACCGGCGCGGCGGACGGAGAGATGCGGCTCGACCTGCTGGACGACGATAGCATCCATAATTCATCGGGGATTCCACTCGGTGGGAACGGCGCGGGGAATGGGAATTTCAGCGGCGAGGCATTCAGCATTGACCGCACACCGCCGAGGGTCACATC
>DAOTXI010000599.1:0-1899 GCA_034435475.1 Anaerolineales bacterium | reverse complement strand
GCGCCGATGGACTCATCGTAGAAGTCCACCCCGACCCGGCGAAAGCAGTATCCGATGGCAGACAGTCGCTCAAACCTGAAGCCTTTGCGGCGATGGTCAGGCAGGTTGGGCAGATTGCGCAAGTGATGGGACGCAATCTCGCCGTTGTGCAAACCGAAAGTTCAAAGCAGGGGTGGGCATAGGGACAATCCTCGCGGTTGTCCCTGTTTGATTGAAAAATAAAAAACTGGATAGGGGCAAGCCCTATCCCCACAAGGAAAAAAATATCATGATGATCATCATGCGCCCCGGCGCGCCCCGCGAAGAAATAGACGCTGTCATTGCAGCCGTCGAAAGCCACAAGTTATCCGCGCATCCCATTTTTGGCGTGGAACAGACCATCATCGGCGCAGTCGGTGACGGGCACTATGTATTGAAAGAAACCTTCGAAGCCTTCCCCGGCGTGCTTGAAGTGCAGCGCATTTCCAAGCCGTATAAACTGGCGTCGCGTCAATTTCATGAGCAGGATTCTGTTTTCGAGTTCAACGGCTTCACCATTGGCGGCGCGGAAATTCCCATCATTGCGGGTCCCTGCTCGGTGGAAGGACGCGAACAAATTCTTGAAATCGCGCAAGCCGTCAAAGAAGCGGGCGCGAATGCGCTGCGAGGCGGCGTCTTCAAACCGCGCACTTCTCCTTATGCCTTTCAGGGTCTCGGTCAAGAAGGTCTCGAATACATGGCAGAAGCCCGCGAGAAGACCGGCTTGCCCATCGTTGTGGAAGTGATGGCGGTCTCGCAAATTCCGATGATGGAAAAATATGTGGACATCTTCCAACTTGGCGCGCGCAATATGCAGAACTTCAACCTGCTGCGCGCCCTGGGTGAAACGCGCACGCCGGTTCTATTCAAACGCGGCATGTCTGCCACCATCGAAGAAATGCTCATGGCAAGCGAATACATTCTCAACGGCGGCAATCATCGCGTCATCCTTTGCGAGCGCGGCATCCGCACCTTTGAAACTGCCACGCGCAACACCACCGACATCAACGCTGTGCCCGTTCTTAAGAAACTGACTCACCTGCCCGTCGTCATCGACCCATCGCATTCAACAGGTGATGCTGAGTACGTCCAATCGATTGCCCGTGCAGGAGTCGCCGCCGGAGCCGATGGTCTCATCGTCGAAGTTCATCAAGATCCGCCGCACGCCGTCTCCGATGGCAAGCAATCGCTCACACCCGAAGCCTTTGCCAAAATGGTGAAGCAGGTCAAAGCGGTGGCTGAAGCGGTGGATCGCACGTTGATTCATCAACATGAACGAGCCTGACTTTAATCTCGCAGAGTCCAAGATCGCCATCATCGGATTGGGCTTGATGGGCGGCTCGCTGGCATTGGGATTACGCGGCAAATGCGCCGCGCTCTATGGAGTCGACCCGCATCTTCCCACGCTCGAGCTTGCTCTGTCTCAACATATCGTGGACTACGCCGAAAGCGACCCTGCCAAACTCCCCGCCGATGTTGATCTTGTGATTCTCGCCGCGCCCGTCCCAGTCATCATCGAACTCATTAACCAATTACCAATTCCCATTGCACACCCCTGCATTGTGATGGACTTGGGTTCCACAAAACGGATGGTGGTCGAAGCCATGGCAAAACTGCCTGAACGCTTCGACCCCATCGGCGGACATCCCATTTGCGGCAAGGAAAAACTCTCGCTCGCCAATGCAGAGAGAACGCTTTACTACGCCGCGCCATTTTTACTGACGCCGTTAGAGCGGACATCGCCACGAGCCATCTCTGCCGCCAATCAAATCATCGAAGCGCTGGGAGCCAAAGGTAAAATCCTTGAGGCTTCAGAACACGACCGCATCCTAGCCGCGACAAGTCATTTGCCTTTCTTGATCTCATCTGCGCTGGCATTGG
>DAOTXI010000598.1:0-2913 GCA_034435475.1 Anaerolineales bacterium | reverse complement strand
GTTTGTTTGCGCTCATCTTCCGCACCGAGTTGGCGGCTTCTGAACTCCAGTTTCTGACCACCGACATGAAACTCTTCGGGCAGAATGGTCCGCAATTGTACAACACTCTCATGTCGCTGCACGGCATGATCATGATCGTCTCGATCTTGCTCGGCATTGCGGGCATCATGAACTATGTTGTGCCTCTTTTGCTTGGCGCGGCGGATATGGCATTTCCCCGGCTGAATGCGTTTTCCTATTGGATCGCCGTCCCTGCGGCTGTGATCCTGCTCTCCAGCCTTTTCCTGGGCGGTTTCGATACCGGTTGGACGGGCTACCCGCCTCTTTCTGCCCGTGCGCCTGTCGGGATGCAAATGTTCTTTCTGGGCGTGTTCGTTGCCGGATGGTCATCCATTTTGGGCTCACTCAATATCCTTGTGACCGTTGTCCGAATGCGCGCCAAAGGCATGACCGCTATGCGGATGCCGATCTTGGTCTGGGCTTCCATCGCAACCTCACTGATCGCATTGACCGCCACCCAGTTTATTGGCTTGTCCTTCCAGTTGGTCATGTTCCAGCGCCTTCTTGGCATGGGCTTTTTCGACCCCGCCAAGGGCGGCAATCCCGTGCTTTTCCAGCATCTTTTCTGGTTCTACTCCCATCCGGCTGTGTACGTCTTCATTCTTCCTGGACTGGGCGTGATCTCTGAACTGCTCCCGGTCTTTGTGCGCAAACCGCTCTTTGGCTACCGCTGGATCGCCATGTCCTCCCTGGGTATTGCGCTGGTTGGATTCGTTGTTTGGGCGCATCACATGTTCACCTCCGGCATGAACGAGTACCTGCGCGTGCCGTTCATGTACAGCACCCTGTTGGTGGCTGTGCCGACCGGCGTGAAGTTCTTTTCATGGGTGGCTACGATCTGGAAGGGCAAGATTTCCACGCCGACCCCCATGCTTTTCGTGTTGGGCGGCATCATCGTGTTTTTGATGGGCGGTCTCTCCGGACCTCCGAACGCCACCGTCGCCACCGACCTGCACCTGCATGACACCTACTTCATCGTCGGTCACTTCCACGACACCATCTTCGGCGGTTTCGTATTCCCGTTCTTTGCCGCCATCTACTACTGGTTCCCAAAAGCGACCGGACGCAGGATGAACGAAACCCTTGGCAAAATTCACTTCTGGCTGATGACCCCTTCGTTCTTCATCCTGACCTTCGGCATGATGTACATCGGTCTGATCGGGATGCGCCGCCGCATCGCGGATTACGACCCCGCGCTCGGCATTGACGGCGCTCATCTCATCCTGACAATTGCCGGTTTTGCCATTGCAACCTCTGTGCTGATCTTTTTCTACAATTTCTTTGTCAGCATCAAGAAGGGCGAAAAAGCGGAAGGCAATGTATGGAGTTCGCGTTCGCCCGAATGGCAGGTTCCCTCTCCCATGCCTGCCCATAACTATGAGAAACCCTTCGAGGTGGTGGGTGAGCCGTACGATTACGGACTGAAAGACGCCGGGTTTGTAAAATTCATCGAAGAACCCGCCAAAGGCAAGCATTAAGAAAAGGCGAGGAGTAAAAAATTCATGGCACATACACAAGATAAATCATCGGCTCTTGGTCAGGGCGTGGTGATCTTTGTCTATCTGACAGTCCTGACCATTCTCGAATATTTTGTCGCCGTTTCGTTCAATGCGACATCCCTGCTGGTTGTGGTGGCGGTCATCAAAGCCGCGCTGGTGATGTACTATTACATGCATATCTACAAACTCAACCAGGAAGACGGAAGCGACGAGCATTCCTATGCCTACAAGACCGGCTCGAATCGACTCGGACTTTGGCTCTTCCTGCTTTCCGACGGTTTCGTCTTCGCCGGTCTTTTGGTGATGCGCGCCAACCTGCTCGGACTCACCCGCCCGCACTTGAATCAGCTTCTCGGTCTGGCAGTGACGGCTGTCTTGCTGATCTCCTCCTTCTTCATGAACCGCGGCGAGACCGCCATGAAATATGGCGATGTCAAAGCCTTCATGAACAATACCCTGATCACCTTCGTGCTGGGACTGGGCTTTTTGATCGGCGTGGTTTTTGTTGAATGGCGTCTGGCGGCTGAAGAGGGATTGGTCGCTTCGTTTGGCAATCCAACTGTCGGTCCGCTGGGCGGCGTATTCTACATGATGACCGGTATGCACGCCTTCCATGTCTTTACCGGATTGGTCTTCCTATGGGTGGTCTGGAACAATGCCCGCAAGGGTGTATACTCCGCTGAAAAGCATTGGGGTGTTGAAGCCGCCGCAGTCTACTGGCATTTTGTAGACCTAGTCTGGATCTTCTTCTACCCTGCCTTATATCTGATCGGTACGGCTGTACAATAGAATGAACGTCTCCGCCGCCGATGAGGCGGCGGATTTTTTTTGACAAAGGTTAATAATTATGGATAAAAAGTTGGTGTGGGTGGGCGGAGGGATTTTGCTGGTTGTGATTCTTGTGGCGGCTCTTTCCTTTGCCTTTACCGGGAAGCCATCTTTCCGGGGAACCTTGTATGCCGAGCCTTTCCCGCCCGCCGCAGATTTTTCCCTGACCAAAGCGGATGGGACGACCTTTCGCCTGAGCGACCAAAGAGGCAGGATCGTTTTATTATTTTTCGGCTACACCTCCTGTCCCGATGTCTGCCCGACCACCCTGGCGGAAATGAAACTGGTCATGGATAAACTCGGCGATACCGCCAATCAAGCGCAGGTTATTTTCATCTCAGTAGACCCCGACCGGGATACCTCTGAAAAGATGCAAGCCTACGTCGAGCATTTCAACTCGGCCTTTGTCGGCTTGTCCGGCACGATGCAGGAACTGGAACCGATCTGGCAGGACTATTCGATCACCCGTGAAGCGGTGGAAAGCGACTCGGCTTTTGGCGTCATCATCAACCATACCGACCGTGTC
>DAOTXI010000597.1:0-1637 GCA_034435475.1 Anaerolineales bacterium | reverse complement strand
CAACACTATCTCTAACCGTCTAATATCGAATTATCTAATATCTGGAGTTCAAAATGGCAGAAGAAAAATTACCCACCCGAGCAGAAGACTTTTCCGAATGGTACAACCAATTGGTTGTGCGCTCCGACATGGCGGACTACGCCCCCGTGCGCGGATGTATGGTGGTCAAGCCGTATGGTTGGGCGCTTTGGGAAAATATCTGTTCCTGGCTGGACGCTGAATTCAAGAAGACCGGTCACGTCAATGCGGCATTCCCTACTCTCATCCCGATGTCGTTCTTTGAGAAAGAAAAGGAACACGTCGAAGGTTTTGCGCCGGAGTTGGCAGTCGTCACCCACGGCGGCGGACAGGAACTTGAAGAAAAACTTGCGGTGCGCCCCACCTCAGAGACCATTATCGGTCACATGTATTCCAAGTGGGTCAAATCGTGGCGCGACCTACCTCTGTTGATCGTGCAGTGGGGTTCGGTGATGCGCTGGGAGTTGCGCACCAAACTCTTCCTGCGCACGGCGGAGTTCTACTGGCATGAAGGTCACACGGCACATGTCAGCGAAGAAGAAGCCAAAGAGGAGATGTATCGCATTCTCGACATCTACGAACGCTTCTGCCTCGAAGAAGCCGCCATCCCGGTACTCAAAGGCACCAAGAGCGAAACCGAGCGTTTTGCTGGCGCACAGATCACCACATCCATTGAAGCGATGATGTGGGACAAGCGCGCGCTGCAATCTGGCACATCCCATTATTTTGGCGATAACTTCGCCAAGGCGTTCGACATCCAGTTCTTGAACAAGGACAACAAATTGACCTACGCCCAAACCACCTCGTGGGCGATCTCGTCCCGCATCATCGGCGCGATGATCATGGTGCATGGTGATGACAACGGACTGGTCCTGCCTCCCCGCCTCGCGCCGATTCAAGCCGTCGTCGTTCCTATCTTCAAGAACGACGCAGAAAAAGAAAAGGTGATAGAAGTGGCAGACCGCCTCTTCGCTGACCTCAAAACTGCGGGTATCCGCGTGAAGTTTGACGACCGCGACAACGTTTCCTCCGGCTTCAAGTTCAATGACTGGGAAATGCGCGGTGTACCCGTGCGTGTGGAGATCGGTCCCAAAGACGTGGAAAAAGGAACCGTCGCTCTCGCCCGCCGGGACAAACCCGGCAAGGAAGGCAAGACCTTCGTCTCGCAGGAAGGCATCGCTGACACGGTCAAGAATCTGCTGACCGATGTGCAAGCGTCCCTGCTCAAACGCGCCACCGAATACCGCGACGCGAACATCCACAACGTGGACAACTACGAAGACCTCAAGAAAGTTGTGCAAGATGGATGGGCGCTCTCCTATTGGTGCGAATCGACCGAATGCGAAAAGAAGGTCAAGGAAGATGCAAAAGCCACTACCCGCAACATCCCCTTCAATCAACCCGAAGGAGAAGGCAAGTGCGTGGTCTGTGGCAAGCCCAGCAAGCGCAAGGTGTATTTCGCGAAAGCATATTAAAGTGGATGGTAGGTAGTGTTCAGTGAAAAGTAAAAACAACCACTGAACACTACCTTTTAATTTATACTCACTACCAACTACCCACCATACACTACCCACTGTTCTTATGCCCGCCATTGACCTCACCCGCCTCCGCAAACAAGC
>DAOTXI010000596.1:0-1956 GCA_034435475.1 Anaerolineales bacterium | reverse complement strand
CAATGCCAATCATCCCCTCAATCTCGGCAAGACCTGCGCGCGCGGACAAGCCACCCTGCAAGGGTTGTATAACCCCGACCGTGTTCAAGGTCCCTCCACTGGAGATTGGGACACTGCCATTCAAATTGTGGCAGATGCCCTCAAGAATTACAAGCCCAGCGAAGTGGCATTTCTGATGGGCATGGCTCCCGACCATCTCTTCGACCTCGTCTCTGACCTTGCAAGCGCCACCGGCATGAATGCTCCTGTTCGCTATGGGGCGTTGGGTATGTTCGAAGCCCGCGCCACCCTCAGCAAAGCCGCTAAAAACCTTTTTGGTCAGGCTGGGTTGCCGTGGTTCGACCTCGGCGGGGCGCAGGTGGTCTTCTCCTTTGGCGCCAACTTCCTCGAGACCTGGCTTTCTCCGCTTCCTTATACCCGCGGCTTCGTCGGCTTGCGTGAGGGTGAGACGAAACTGCGCGGTACCTTCGTTCAATTTGAAGCGCGGATGTCTGCGACGGGTGCCAAGGCAGATCATTGGGTTCCGGTTCGCCCTGGGACCGAAGGCTTGGTTGCCCTTGCAATCGGTAAACTCGCCTCAGAACTTCGCGGCGGCGCAACACCGAGAGTCTTCTCCAGCGTGGACCCGGCTGAGGTCGCTGAAGCAGCTGGCGTCGAGTTGGAGGCGCTGCATCACCTTGCTGAGATGTTCGTCAAGTTCAACGTGCTTGCCATCCCTGGCGGCGCGGCGCTTGGTCAATCCAATGGTTTGGAAATTGCCGAAGCCGTTCTCGCGTTGAATGCCCTTTCTGATAATTTCGGCAAGCCCGGCGGCGTGTATCTCTCTGCCCTTGCTCCGAACCAGACCGAAACCAGCCGCCCTGCTTCTGCTGAAGAAATGGCTGCTTTTGTTGAAAAGATGAAGAGCGGTGCGATCAAGGCGTTGTTCGTTCATGGTGTGAACCCGGTCTTTGAATTGCCGGCTTCGCTTGGTTTCAAAGATGCGCTTTCGAATGTGGAACTCTTCTCGTTTGCGACCTTCCCCGATGAAACCGCTGCCGAAGCGAAGTACCTCTTGCCCGATCATCACGGACTTGAATCTTGGGGGTATCAGCGTGTAGCCACTGGTGTGTCTTTGCCGGTGTTTTCTGGCGCTCAGCCGGTTGTCGCTCCGTTCTATGACACCCGCGCCACTGCCGATGTGTTGATCGCTGCGGCTCAGTTGGCTGGCGGCAAGTTTGCCGAAGCTCTTCCTTACAAAGATGAAGTTGAATTCTTGAAAACAAAGCTCAGTGTTTTGATGGGGGAAGCCAACGGCTCCTTCTCTGCGCCGGATGCTGCGACCTTCATGGCGTACTTCCAGCAGTATGGTGGTTGGTTCAAGAATGCCGAAGCCCTCGTTGCTCCTGATGGTTCTGGCGTTCTCAACAACAGTGTTGAAGCTGCTGAACCTGAATTTGCTGGTGAAGGCGAGTTCTTCTTTGTCCCCTTTGTTTCCCCAACTCTGGCTGAAGCCGGTGCGAACAAGCCCTGGCTGCAGGAATTGCCCGACCCCACCACGACGGTGATGTGGAATACCTGGGTTGAGATCAACCCTGAAACGGCTCATGAGCTTGGGTTGCACAATGATGACATGGTCAAGATCATCAGTGAAGCGGGCGAAGTGGAAGCGTACGTTTATCTGTACCCTGCCATTCGCCCCGATACGATTGCGATGCCGTTTGGTCAGGGTCATACCGCTTACGGTCGTTATGCTGAAAAACGCGGCGTGAACCCGGCAGACTTGTTTGGCGCGCATTTCAATGGCGCTGGCGATATTGCCTTTGCTGGCATGAAAGTAAAAGTTGAAAAAATCTCCAGCGCGGTAAGCGGTGTCGGTCTTGCCCGCCTCGAAAGCCGCATGGGCGTGTACGGCGAAGCGCTGGGTGAGGAGCATTAATCATGACGAATGCAATTCCTGAAGTTAAGTTGGCTGAA
>DAOTXI010000595.1:0-4677 GCA_034435475.1 Anaerolineales bacterium | reverse complement strand
CCGACCAGCTGGGTCAACTCGCCGCCGCCCATATCAGAGTAGAGGATCGCTTCGCCGCCAGCCGTATCCGCCAGCGATTTGAGGTTGAATAGATCTTCGGTCGAGAGCCGCCCCGAAGCCAAAACCACGAAATCCTTCTTGTTCGCGGTAAATTTTTCCGCAGCGGTCTTGATGGCGTTATCCCATGAGGCGCGGGCAAGTTTTCCGTCCTTGCGCACCATCGGTCTGGTAAGGCGTTCCTTCCCTTCGGTGTAGTGATAGGCGAAGCGTCCCTTGTCGCACAGCCAGATTTCATTTACTTCTTCATTCTGGCGCGGCATGATGCGCTTTACCACCACTTCCCCATCCGCCCTGGCTTCGCGGCGCGTATTGAGCGTGGTATTGCACCCGACAGGGCATTGCGTGCAAATGGATGACTCAGCCTTGAGTTCCCACGGACGCGCCCCAAAGCGAAAGTCCACCGTGGTCAATGCGCCCACCGGGCAAATATCTGTGGTGTTGCCGGAAAAGACCGAGTCGAAACCGGGCTCAGAAAGGGAAATAATCTGGGTATAGCGGCCGCGCTCGTCGAAACCGAGTACCGCCTCGCCCGCCACTTCATCCTGAAAGCGGATACAACGCGCACATTGAATACAGCGTTCGCGGTCGAGATAGATCAACTCCCCGAGCGGGACCATCTTATCCATGTGCTGCTTCTCGTCGTAATCGAAGCGGCTCTTACCGGGTCCGTGAGCCATCGTCAGGTTCTGAAGCGGACATTCCCCGCCCTTGTCGCAGATCGGGCAGTCCAGCGGGTGTGAGGTCAATAAAAATTCCACCGTCCCGCGCTGACCTTCCACCGCCTTTTCGGTTTGGGTCAACACCACCATGCCGTCTGAAATGCGGTTGGTACACGCGGTTTCAAGTTTGGGCATGAACTGAATTTTGGGTTGTCCATTCTCCATCACCGGTTGACCGGTGGCGCGATCCAACACGGGACGCCCGATCTCCACCAGGCACATACGGCACATGCCGACCGGCTCAAGTTTGGGGTGATGGCAGAAGACGGGGATGACTATGCCCGCCAATTTCGCCGCATCCGCAACGGTAAGCCCGTCGGGTGCGGTCACTTGTTTTCCATTGATCGTGAGAGTGACTTGTTTGCTCATTAAGTCTCCGAGAAACGATATTCGTTCTTCGAATTTCGAAAACCGAGTATCGATGATCTAGTATCGCTTTAAGCCTTTACCGCTTTCTTAAAATCGTCCGGGAAGCGCTCAATGCCCGTCACCACCGCCATGGTCGAGAACTCGCCCAACGCGCACAGGCATTTGCCCTGCATTTGTTTGGCGACGTTCAAAAGCAGTTTCACATCCTCGCCCGAACCGTTTCCGTGATGGATGCGTTCCGTCAGGTTGCGCATCCAGTGGTTGCCTTCGCGGCAGGTGGTGCATTTCCCGCAGGACTCATGTTTAAAGAAGTGGATGGTCTTGTTGATAACCCAGTCAATATCCACAGTGTCATCCAGCACGATCACGGACGCGGAACCGAGGTCCCCGCCCAGGGTGCGGACGGAGGCGTAATCCATCGGCGTATCCAATACTTTTTCATCCACAGGGATCAGGGATGAAGACGCGCCCGCAGGCATGATCGCCTTGATCGGACGTCCCTCTTGAATGCCCATGCCATTTTCATAGATCAACTGGCGGAAGGTGGCGCCAAAAGGCAGTTCGTAATTGCCCGGCTTGCGCACGCGCCCGGAGAGCGAGAAGACTTTCACGCCCGCGCTGTCGGCGGTGCCGAGGGCTTTATACCAATCCGCGCCGTTGGTGAGAATGGGCGGCACGTTCGTGAATGTTTCGACGTTGTTGATGATGGTTGGCTTGCCGTACAAACCATACGAAGGCGGGAAGGGCGGACGCACGCGCGGCTGTCCGCGTTTACCTTCAAGAGACTCAAGCAAAGCCGTCTCTTCGCCACAAATATACGCGCCCGCGCCGAGGTGGGTGTAAATGCGCAGGGAATAATCCTTGCCAAAGAGGTTGTCGCCGAGATAACCGGCTTCTTCCATTTCCGCGATCTTTTCATCGAGGAAGGCCGCCACCTGCCAGAACTCGCCGCGCAGGTAAACGTAAGCCACATTCGCGCCGACGGCGTAACAGCCGATTGCCAGCCCTTCCAAGAACTGGAAGGGATTGCTCTCCATGATCTCGCGGTCCTTGAATGTGCCCGGCTCGGACTCGTCCGCATTGGCAACGACGTAATGGGGCCAGTTCTTGTTGTCGATGAACGACCACTTCATACCGGTTGGGAAGCCCGCACCCCCGCGCCCGCGCAGACCGGAGTTCTTGACCACATTGGTCACCTCGTCCGGCTTCATCTTTGCGACGGCTTTCTTGAACGCGTCGAACCCGCCGTTCTTCTTATAGACGTTGATTTTATTGATGTCCGGGATGTCCCGGTGGCGTAAAAGGATATGTGTCATAAGTCTCTATTCTGCCAGTGGAATGATCTGCCCTTCGCGCCGGGCAATGACAATAATCATGGAATTTTTCTCGGTCTTGAATTGCTTTTCACCGACGGGGATGGGTTCGATGCGCGCATCGGTCCGCGCGGCATACATCCATAAATCCTCATAATCTTCGGCTGTGTGCCTCTCGTCAAACCGGGGGGAGACAACCAACAAATCAATATCGCTGAATTTATGCGCGGCGTCTTTCGCATACGAACCGAAAGGGACGCCATAGCTAACAGGAACGCCCTGCTTTTTTACATAGGCAAGATAGTTCTGCACCGCCTTTATAACTGCGCTGTCAGCCATGCGATCAACTCCTTTGCATATGCCAGATTCCAAGGTTTCCATTATGGGATCGTTCCATCCAAATATTCTTGCGGGACCTTGAGTTTCAAAACGGGCTGAGGTACTCGTATAAGACAATTTGACCCATCCATGAGAGGGAACCAATATCGAATTAAGCAACTTCCAAATGGTTTGGCATAAATTACACCAGTATCGTTATATAGCCAACCGTAGATAGAGAAGCTATTATCATAAGCCTCAATTATTTTTTTGTTTGACACGCCCGAATAAATCCCATCATCGCGCGCAATAAATTTATTATTAAAGGAGATTATTTCATTTGGGGATTTCAAATAACTATAGAGAGGAATATAATAGACTTGATTTTCTCGTAAGAAATCTTCTGTTTCTTTTTCAGTTTGTAAAAATGAATTATCTGAAATATTAAATATATCAAAAGTGAAGCTATTGCTTGTGTCTTGCATTAATGCGACGACTTTATCACCATCAATTAAGAACACGCTTTTTGCGCTATGCAAACTTTGAATAAGATTATCAAAATTTAGGTTACTAATTTTTCTAATTTGATATTTCTCTCCATTAATCACATCAAAAATATACTCATCAACCCCATAGTAACTATGCAAAACTAATGTATCAGTCAAAAAATAAAATGGCATTTCTAAGAAATGAGAGCTTTTACTTGAAGATATAGGCAGGTAGGTTGTTTTACCAGTTCGTAAATCTAAGGTGTAATTTTTATCCTTAGTACTTATAAACAAAAAATTTCCACTTGGAGCTAAACTGATTTTATTACTGTGACAAGCAGGGATAAGCACATCCACTCGGTCTGGGTAGCGAAATTCGTTACTGGATAGCGGGCAACTACATTGGAAGATATATTGTAACAACAAACTATTCCTCCCCCATATTCCCCAGCAGTAGCCATAATACATAATGAAAGCACAGCTTAACACAAGTATACCAAGGCTTATGCATCGAATAAGCCTTGGTTGTTTATTTAGGGAAGCGGGTTTCTTTAGCAAGGTTTCCACAAAGGCTTTTATTATTTGAACTTGAAATCAGCGCGATAATAACTACCATCGCGCAAGCGCAATACAAACGTCCGGCAGGTGTTTGCCCAGGATTTATCGGTTTTCCAAATATAAATATATTGGTCTGCCCCAGCATTATAGGAAAGACTGCTTCCGCCTGCCATCATGGTTTGTTCAATTGCATCTTCCGCCGCAGAACCACAGGTTACAACAGCGGAAGCGGGGTAGCCTGCAAAGAATATATCTAAGCCTTGATATCCGTTCAGACTAAATTTTATTGGAACGGCGCTGCCCGCTTTTACTGTATTCAGGGTTGGCTGGTTGTCAACAGGCGGGAAGAATCCTGTAAAGGCAAACTGTTGCGATACAGTAATACTCATTGTGTCACAACCTACTCCGCCGTTTGAATCAGTAACACAAACTTCAATAGTATATGTTCCCGGATCGGTATAGGTATGTGTACCTATTACTTCGCCTTGATTCGGCGCAGTCGGGTTGACTACAACGTCTTCGATACTACCACCGCCCCAATCAATTCTCGCAGAGTGATCTTCGGCGTTATCTTCATCGGAGTATACCGCGTTGATGACGGCGCTTTCTCCAAGTTCAATGGACTGGCCTGGTCCGGCAGAAACGACAGGAGCAAGATTCGCAATCGGAACATACTCGAATGCTCCAATGTCAATCCGTACGATCCCGTCGTTATTCCCGTCATAATCCAATTCGTGAGTTAAGGCCGGGCCGCCCGCATCAATTGCCGGGGAGTCTGTTGATAATTGATATGCGCCTTTTTCAAAATTAATAAAGAGCGGTTCCAGGTCAAACAAATTATCATGTTGATTT
>DAOTXI010000594.1:0-11508 GCA_034435475.1 Anaerolineales bacterium | reverse complement strand
GTGATTTTTAGTATTCATGATGAACGTGACGCGCCTCCATGTCTGTGACGTAGAAGACGTGCGAGACGACCACATCACGCGGGTCGCGGAAGATAAAATAGGGCGCGAATTTATCACTGCAAACGCGGGCGATTACTTCGGGGCGGGCAAAGAGGTGAGCCGAGGCAATGTCGCGTGGACGGAGTGAGTCGAGCCAGTTTAGGGCTTGTTGCGCGTCGCGTTTTTTTCCGGTGTCGCCTTCGTATTCAGCGTAGAAGGAATGCAGTCGTTTGGCGTAGGGCGCAGCATTTGAAAAGCCGAGTAAAATTTGGTCGAGCAAATGCGTGCCGCTTTTTGGAAATGAAATTCCGAGCAGGATGGGTGGATTTGCGGGCTGGGAGAGGAAGCGCAGGCGTTGCAGGCTTTTTTCAGCCTGGTAGACGGATGAGCGCAGAAACGATTTGAGCATACGGTTATTTAACCACAAATTCCCGGCGAGACTTCCAGCAGGATTCAGGGTTTTAGCCTGCGGAGTAACCTCTTGACCATTTTCGACACGCCCATCATCAGCCCCATTCTGCGTCTTTTGAGTGCGATTATTATGCGTTTTGCGGGTTGGCGCGTGGACGGAAAAATGCCGGACCTGCCGAAGTACATCATCGTCGGCGCGCCTCACACCTCGAACTGGGACTTTTTGCTGTTCCTCGGCATTGTCTTCCACTTGAAGATCAGCGTGCGTTACATGGGCAAGGCGGAGTTGTTCAACAATCCTTTCGGCTGGTTCTTCTACTGGTGCGGCGGCGTGCCGGTGGATAGGAAAAAGTCCACCGGGCTGGTGGAGCAGATGGTGGAGATATGTAACAAGTCGAAGAAGTTCATTCTGGTGATCGCGCCGGAGGGGACGCGCTATCACGTCAACGAATGGAAGCGGGGATTCCATCACATTGCGCAAAAGGCAAACATCCCGATCGTGATGGCAAAGATTGATGGAATCAAGAAGACCGTCCATGTGGGCGAGGCCTTTCGCCCAACGGAAGATATCGAAGCGGATATGACGGCGATTATGGCGGCTTTTAGCGGCATGAGCGGAATCAACCCCAAAAAGAAGACAAAGAAAAGGTACATCACGCTCAAGAATTGAGCGTGGTTTTTAGAACTGGCATTATGGGCGGCGCGGGGTTTATCTCGCGTTTGCAGGGTGATATGAATGTCGCGTTACAGGGGCGCTGCGTAAGTTGAATTTATAAGCAGAAAAGCGGGGAGACTTGCGACAGGCTACGCGTTATTCTCTTCAACATCCTGAGCATCATTCGACAGGAAATACGTCTGCGCGGGGAGCAGGACGTGTTTGCGTTGATAGGTGGCGTAGACGGTGGTGCAGGAGAGGCGCGGCAGGCGTTTGATGAGCGCCGAATCGTACAACAGGATGGAGCGGTTCGTAATTTTTTCGATGACGGTCCAGTGGTCGTGATAGCCCTGCAAACCAAGGATGATGGATCGCCCGGGCGTGCCGTCGAGGAAGGCTTGCATGGACTTCCAGAATGTCGTCAGGTCGGGGTTGGGCACGCCGCGGAAGGGGATTTCCACGTAGGCGATGCGCTTCTTGGTCACGATCTTGTTCAGGATGACAAGCATCTCCTTGTGGATGATGCCGTCAATCAGGAATTTGCTCAACAACCCGCGCCGCGAAAGGTAGTGGATCAGGTCGTTGAATAATTGCTGGGCATCTTCATCAGAGGAGCGGTTGACGATGCGCTCGGCGTTGATGATGCTGTATAAGCCGCAGAGTGAATCCAACCCTCCCTGCTGGAAGGGCGGCAAGCCGGGCATGAGTCGGTTCGGGCTTGCCATGCGAAGATCAATCCTTTTTATTCGCCGAACATCTGGCGGTGCAGGGCGCGCAGGTTGCGCCGGTGCAGGGTCTCTGCCAGCCCGCCTAGGTAAACGCGGCTTTTCCCGCAGTCTTCGATGGCGATCTCTTCGAGGTACTCCCCGGCATTCTTCCGTTTGCCGCCCGCCTTGACTGCCTTCTTGATATTGTTCAGGTAGTTGACGTTATCGCGCACGGCGGCATCAATCTCGCCGCGCAGGATGATATCGCCGTGTCCCTGGATGATGTTCTCCAGACCCATCTTGCCGATCTTTTTGATGGAAGCCAGCAGGTCGTCCGTGTCGCCATCCACGATGAAGGGCAGGGGCATGAAGGCGTCGCCCGCGAAGAGCACGCGGTCTTCCTCGACCAGCACTGAAATCCCATCGTCGCTGTGCCCCGGCGTTGTGGATAGAATCAGATTCTTCTTGCCGACGCGCAGGGTCATCTCGCCGGTCTCGAAGGTGATGTGCGGCGGGACGATCTTTACCTGGCGCAGGCTGGGGTTCTGCCTTTGCGCATTTTCCAATGAGGACGTTCCATCTTCCACCAGGTATTGGCGGCATTTGGCGTGCCCGATGATTACCGCCCCGGGGAAGAAACAGTTGCCCCAGCAGTGATCGGCGTGATAGTGGGTGTTGATAACATAGCGCGCCTGCACGCCCAGTTCGTGCTCGATGAACTCGCGCATAGACAGGGTCTCTTCCGGCAGAGCCAGCGTATCAATCACCACCGCCCACTGCGGACCGACAATAACGCCAGCCGTCACCTGGGCATAGACTTCGCTTTGGAACCAAAAAACATTTTCTGAAACTCGTTCGCGGTGCATTCTTTCGCCTTCCAACCAGCCTCGTACCGTGTCCCAATCATGCGGCGAAGGCGGGAATAATTTAGTCGCTTGTTAATAGCACAGTTCCCCAAATTTTTCAAGATGTCTATACAAATTAATTCTGCTATTTCCCACTTGCGTCGGTATAATCCATCAAGCCCTTCCCGATAGGAGGAAACATGATCAGCGCCTTCAAATTTGTTTTGATATCTGCCCTGCTGGTGGGATGCGCATCCCAGACCCCGCAGCCTGCTGTAACTTTTACCCCGACCTTTACCCCCACGCTTCTTCCCACGCCGACGCCTGTTCCCACAGCCACAGCCACGCCCACGCTGAAAGCGGTCAAAGTGGAGGCGGACGGGTTTTCCCTGCAAATTCCCACCGCCCTCGGCTTCGAGGTGACAAATAAGATACTGGGAGTCTATGACCAGGAAGAGACATTTCTCGCTTCCTTCATGCGGGCGCCTTATGACGGAAATTCCAATTCGCTCGAAGATGTCATTGATAATTATTTCAAAGCCATTGAGGAGCGCGGCGCGACGTTCACTCGCACCGAAGCGACACCGGTGACCATCGGCGGTGTGCGGGGCGTCTCTGTCGAAGTGACGGGGATTTTATCTGACCGCGCCGTTGAAGGCAGGGCGGTTGCCGTCGAGCCGGTGGAGGACTCGGTCTTCTTTGCCATTGGGGTATCTAATCTCAACAGCGGACCAGACGTATGGGATGCCACCGGATCGTTTTATTTCGAAGCGATGCTCGACTCGGTTGAATTTGTCGAGGTCCAGAACCGCGGCGGATGCAGTATCAGCGAAGATAAAACCTACGGGTACACCGAGGAAAATCCCGTACGGGTCGGAGGCGATTTTCTCGAAGGTCCCGCCCGCGAACGCGCCTATCTCGATAACCTGCTCGGACCCAACGGTGAAATCCTATCCTATGAGCGCAATGGCTCCTTCACCAGCGGCGACACGATTTTGGATGAGTATCACATCACCGGTCCGGACATCGACGTGGTCTTGTATCTTGATGAATATCGCTACGAACCCCTCCAAGCCCCCTACGGTTTCACCTGCGTGGGTGAGTTCCGCCTCTCCGCGCCGTAAACCAAAAGGTGACTGTCACTTTGGATGTGATAGCCACCTCCTTGCAATTCAGGTGGGCCCGGCAGGATTCGAACCTGCGACCAAGGAATTATGAGTTCCCTGCGCTAACCGCTGCGCCACGAGCCCGTGATTAAAATGTCAGGTGTCAAGTGCGGAGTGTCACGCGACACTTGGAACCTGACACTTGACACCGAACATCAGAGCGGGAGATGGGATTCGAACCCACGAAATGTCAGCTTGGAAGGCTGATGCCTTACCACTTGGCGACTCCCGCAAGGCGAGACCGATTTTACATGCAGGGGGGCGGGGCGTCAAGCACCTTGACCGTGCAAGGGCATTCATGTACAATCAGCCCGCTTAATCAATGCCCTCGTAGCTCAGTGGATTAGAGCGCTTGCTTGCGGAGCAATAGGTCGGCGGTTCGAGTCCGTCCGAGGGCGCACCAACCGTCTCTTGCCAGAGGCGGTTTATTCTTTAAAATACTTGTTTATAATCCCCCCACCATGACAAAAAGAAAACCACATATCCTTCTCACCAACGACGACGGTATCCGCTCACCGGGGTTGTGGGCGGCAGCCAGTGAACTCTCGAAGATCGGCTACGTCACCGTTGCCGCGCCGCGCGAACAATCCAGCGGAATGGGACGCAGCCTGCCCAGCACGTCCGACGGGGTCATCAAAAAGGAAAAGGTACAGGTCAACGGACAGACCTGGGACGTATACGCTGTGGGCGGTTCTCCGGCACAAGCCGTTCTGCATGGCATTCTTGAGATCGTCCCGCATGAACCGGACCTGATCGTCTCTGGCATCAACTACGGAGAAAATGTCGGGCTGGGAATCACAATCTCCGGCACGGTCGGAGCCGCAATGGAAGCCGCCGGGCTTGGGTACCGCGCATTAGCCGTCTCGCTTGAAACCGATCCGCATTTGCACCTCACGCATTCTGAAGATGTGGACTTCCAGACCGCCGCCCATTTCACCGCCTATTTTGCAAAGCTTATATTGGAGAGGAAATCCTTCGACGGCGTGGACTTGTTGAAAGTGGAAGTGCCGCGTCATGCCACACCCGAAACGGAGTGGTGTCTCTCCAGGCTTTCGCGCCTCCGATACTACAAACCCACCCCCACGAAACGCGCCTCATGGGATGAGCCAGGTCCCATCGGCTACGCACACGATAACAACCTCCCAAATGAAGCGGAGGGAACAGATGTGGAAGTTTTGCGAATCAGAAAAATGGTCGCCGTCACCCCCATCTCCCTTGATATGACCGCCCGGGTGAACTTTGACGATTACGAAGCCCACCTGCGCACGCCGACCCGCCGGGGAGGGTGAAAAGGCTGGAAAAACCGAACAGACTATTTTGAAATATCGAAAACGACCGGATGCTTCCGGTCGTTTTATTTTCCATCTTTAATTACAAAATCCTTTCAGCCTTCATCCTTTACGCGCTGTTAATTCCCGTTTCAAAAAGAATTAAATCCGGGTCTTTATAATCCCTGCAAAATCAATGAGTCCTTCGGAAATCCCCCACTACTTCAGTATTTTCCCGACCGGGAAGATCATTGTTCCGGTTTGTATCGGCGACCTGCCCATGTCGGACTATATCATTTCGGAAGAAACCCTGACCGAGGAAGTGTCCTCTTATCTCGACTCGAATCCTCTGGTTCCGGGGGCGATCATCCTGCAAGACGGGCGCGCAAAGAGCGTTGTTCCCCGCAACAAAATGTTCGAACGACTTGGCAGGCGTTACGGCGTGGAATTGTTTCTGCGAAGACCCATTGTCAAATTGGAACAAGATCTCGGCTCGGAGGCTTTTATATTGAAAAGCCACCTTTCCATCAACATGGCGGTTAGGCTGTCCCTCAGCCGTATTCAACCCCATATCTATGACCCAATCGTCGTGGAGTTCGAGAACGGGGAATTTCGTCTGCTGGATATGTATGTCCTGCTCCTCAGCCAGTCTCAGTTATCGCAAAACCTGAGCGGAATTGTCAGTTCCCTCAATACCATCGAGATGATGATCGGGAGCGAGCAGGGAAAATTCTCCTCCACGCTCGAAATGATCATGGAGAATATGGAGCGGGTGGTTCCGGCGCATCACATGGACATCATCATGCGCCCTGCTGATAACGAAGAACTGCTTTCGCATCCCTTCATCCGTTACCGGCAAACGCCCCTGGAGAACGTCAATGTCTATAACACTGTCATCTCGATGAACCAACCCATTGTGCTGGAGGATGTAAACCTCGTCCCGGGCTGGTCGAACGGAGATTTTCCCGCCAAAACCCGCTGCTGGCTTGGCGCGCCCATTGCAAGCCGCAAAGGAGTTGTTGGAATTCTCTCACTCTCGCGCGCCACGTATTCTCCCTTTACCAACCATGAAAAAGAGATTGCGCTTGTCTTTGCCAGGTATTTTGGGAAACTATTCGAAACCGCATTGGAAAAAATCGAGAAAAAACGGGCGTTCGATAAAAAATACTCATTGAGTTGAGAAAAATATTCAAGGTTTGCCTGACGCATGACCCGGGCTTTTCCCGCATTGTGCGTTCATACGGCCGGGAATTTCAGATAACGCGCACAGGGGAGTGTAAAATTGGGGAGGTTTGAAAAGGAGTTTCTATATGCAAGTCATCATCTTCAACGGGAAGACCTATAACTCCATCGAAGACATGCCCGCGGACGAGAGACGGGCATACGAGCAGGTTTCCCAAATCCTGGTGGATAAGAACGGCAACGGCATCCCCGACCTGCTCGAAGGCGACATGGTGCAGAAGGTCCTTGCGGCGCATTCGAATAACATGCATGTCACTGTGAATGGCAAGGTCTATCACACACTCGAAGACCTGCCCCCCGATTTGCGCCAAAGCGTGGACGGCGCCTTCAATATGCTGTCTAACATGGGAATTCTCGCCAGTTCACCCGGCGCGACGAATGCTCCATCTACGAATCCACCCCCGCAAGCCGCCGACAAACCCTTCCATTCGTCGCAATCTTCCTCCGTTGTGGAAGAGGATAAAGGCTCTGGAATTTTCACTTACGCTATTATTGCGGTCGTCCTTTGTTTCGCGCTTGCGGTTGCGGCATTTGCCGTACTCTATTTCCTGAACCGATGATGAAACTGATACTGCTCTATACCCTGATCGCAGGCGTCATCTCCGCGTTGACCGCGCCCATCCCCGGCACATCGCTTTTGCTCACGGCATTGGAAGTGTATATGATCGTGCATCTCTCCAAAATCAATGACGCCAAACTGGGCATCGAAGAGATCGGAATCTCTGCCATTGCCCTGTACGGGCTTTCCACCGTGTTGAAAGATGCCGCGCTCGAAGTGCTGACCTTCGTCCCACTCATCGGCTGGTTTGCCGAAGTGTTCGTGGCAATGCTCTTCGTCTTCTTTTTGGGAATGCTGGCGAATCTGTATTTCAGTAAACCGTCACGGAAGGGGCGGAACCTTGAGCAGAACCCCGACCAGATACCCAGCCAGCGCGCTGACCGTCCCGATTAACATCATCTCCATGCCGCTTCGCAGCGGCTTGCCTACCGTCACCCGCGCCTTGTAAAAACCGATCCCGAACAACACAAACGCCGTCACCAACACCGACATCCACATACTCGTCGAAACCGGTAAAAACAGGAACGGCGCAATCGGCACCAGCGAACCGATGATTGCCGAAAGCCCCACCACCCAGGCGGCTTTCAAGGCCGTGCCGCGTTCCACCGGAGAGAGTTGATGTTCCTCCGCCATCATCACCGCCACCCACACATCCTTGTTTGCAGTGATGGTGTCAACAATGTGATTAAGCAGTTCTCCCTTGAAACCTTTGCTTTCATAAATATCGCGGATTTCCTTTGTCTCCAAAACCGGCGCTTCGATGATGTGACGATATTCCCGCTCGCGCTCGCTCTGGTATAGATCCGCATCCGCAAGCGTGGTCGTAAACGCCACCGCGCCCATCGAGATGGATTCCGCGAACGTGGTGGCAAGCCCCGCCACCAACACCACCCGCGCATCATTTGTCGCCGCCGCAATCCCCAGCGCCACCCCAAGGACGTTGACCAGCCCATCTTGCGCACCCAGGATAAAGTCCGAAAGACCCGAGCCGCGCTTGTGAGGGTCGGTAAAGTTGTGATGAAAAATTTCCTCGTGAAGGGATTTCTGAAATTGTTTATCCATGAACTTATCTTAACCACGCGCCGGATTATTTATAATGGACAAATGTCACACATCCGCCTTATCCTTGCGCTTTGTCTCACATCCCTTGCCTGTCAGTCGCAGATTCTTCCAATTGCAACCGAAACGCCGACTCTGACTCCCTCGCCGACTCAAACTCCCACAGCGACTCCGACCCTCGAACCGACTCTGACACCCATAGTATCCCCTTTGGGGACGCCCGCGCCTCCCGCCCGCCGCGTCCTGATCCTGTCCATTGACGGTTTCCGCCCCGACGCCATGCCTCTCGCCCCCATGCCTTTCCTGATGACGTTACTGGAAAAGTCGGCATATTCCCTCACCGCGCAGACGGTTTATCCCAGCGTCACGCTTGTCGCCCATACCTCCATGCTCAGCGGACAATGCCCCGCCAAACATAAAGTGGATTGGAACGATTACATCCCTGAAAACGGGTACGCCCAGGTCACCGACCTCTTCGATGTCGCGCATCAAGCCGGGATGCAAACTGTCATGTACGTGGGGAAGGAAAAACTGCGCCAGATCACCGAACCGGCGAGTCTTGATGTCTTCAAATTCATTAACGACCGCGACCTGGTCATCACCGAAGACCTCATCCTGAATTTCCCCGCTGATTTTCGCCTGATGTTCGTCCACTTCCCCACGCCCGATTTTATGGGTCACGAATACGGCTGGCTTTCCCCCGAACAACTCAGCGTGTTGTTCCGGGCAGATCAGGCAATTGAAAAGCTCGTCAACGAACTGAACACGCGCGGCTTGCGCGAAGAGACGTTGTTCATTATCACCGCCGACCATGGCGGGCACGACACGACTCATGGCTACAGCCTGCCCGAAGATATGACCATCCCCTGGGTCGCCTTCGGGATGGGCATCCACCCTGCGGCGTTGAATTCATCCATCACAACCGTGGACACCGCCGCAACCGCCGCCTTCGCTCTCGGACTACCCATCCCTCCTGAATGGGACGGCGTGCCGGTCTACGAGGCCTTCGGTCTGCCTGTTGAAAAAGAGTCGGTGGGGTGCGGTAGATAAAGTGAATTTGGCTGGTCGTTGCGAATTGCAAACGAGGGTGTTTTCTTTGCTATCAACCCTTAATTCCGGAGATTTCCCATGAATGAAAAGGTATCGCAGCGCGCCAAATGGTTCTATGGCTTCGGCGACATCGGCTTCAGTCTGACAAATACCATCCTGAGCGTGTATTTCGCTCTCTTTCTCACGGATGTGGTCGGGGTTAAACCGTCGGTGGCGGCTTTGGCAATTTTCATCGGCTCCACCTGGGATTACGTCAACGACCCGCTCGTGGGCTGGCTTTCCGACCGCACGCATTCGCGCTGGGGCAGGCGGCGTCCTTTCCTTCTCTTCGGCGCATTGCCTTTTGCGCTTGCCTTCATTCTCTTGTGGTGGAAACCTCCCTTTGAAGGGGTAACGGCGCTGACGGTCTATTACTCTCTTGCCTTCGCCTTATACGACACCGCCGCGACCTTTGTCTACATGCCTTTCTATGCGTTGACTCCCGAACTGACCAGCGACTACGATGAACGCACCAGCCTGACATCCATCCGCATGTTTTTCTCCATTCTCGGCAGCCTGCTCGCTTTCACGCTTCCACTCTGGATCGTGGGCGGGTTCAACCCCGAAAATGCGGACCGCGTCCTGTTGATGGGAACGGTCTTTGGGTTGTTCTCTGCAGTTCCACTCTTTCTGGTCTTTGCCAACACGAAGGAAAGACCCGAGTTCGCCAAACTCGAACCAACCCTGGGCGTGATGGAATCCGTCAAGGTCACGTGGCAGAACCGTCCCTTCGTATTCGGTCTGACCATGTTCCTCTTCAACGGCGTGACGATGAGCATCATCCAGGTCATTTTGCTGTACTATATTAAGTATGTGGTCGAACGCGAATCTCAAGGCGACATGATCATGGCGACCATCTTTGTCGTTGCCATGTTGACCCTGCCCTTGTGGAACTGGGTCTCGAATCGACTCAACAAGCGCTGGGCCTATATCGGTGGAATTTCATTCCTGGCGGTTGTCCTGCTGATCCTTTCGGCATTGACCCCACAAACCGGGTTGACGGTCATCATGGCTCTTTGCGTCATGGCGGGGGTGGGTGTCTCTGCCATGCATTCGCTGCCGTGGGCAATATTGCCGGATGCCATCGAATACGGCGAGTGGAAGACAGGCGAGCGGCAGGAGGGCATGTATTACAGCCTTATCACTTTGGCGCAGAAGGTGGCATCATCCATCGCAGTTCCCGCGGCATTGTTGATTCTGGAGTATTCCGGGTATGTTGCCAACAGCGCGACCCAGCCTGCAAGCGCCATCAGCGGAATCCGCTTTGTGGCGGGACCTTTACCCGCCATCACGCTGGGGCTTGGAATCCTGTTTACGCTTCTCTACCCGCTCGGGCGGGAACGTCACCATGAGATCACGCGTGAACTGGAGATTAGGCGTAGAACAGGCATCGAGGCAGTGGAATGATCGAAGTCCGCAAGGTAAAGGACAAACGCGAGAAGGAAATCTTCCTGCGCTTTCCGTGGAAAATTTACAGAGGAGATCCGCTCTGGGTTCCGCCGCTCCTGCCTGAGCGCAGAAGAGAGGCGCAGCCATCCGCTGGTTTATTCTTTAAATCGGGCTATGCCGATTTTTTCATCGCATGGAAGGACAATCAGCCTGCCGGAACGATCCTTTGCTCGCATGAGAATGGCGGCGATCCGGTTGAGTGTTCTATCGGCTTCTTTGAATGCGTGGATGACTATGAAGTTGCCGAAGCGCTGTTCGAGCAGGCGGAGGCGTGGGCGCGCGAGCACGGCTTGACGATGTTGTGCGGCACCTACAACCTCGACCGGGAAAATGGACGCGGCATTCTGGTGGAAGGTTGGGATCGTCCGCCGGTGATTCTGTGCGGGCATAACCCGCCGTATTATGCCGGGTTCTTTGAGCATTACGGGTTTACAAAACGGCATGATGATGGGCTGGCGTATGCGTATGAATTCGACCCGGACGATCCAAAGATGCAGCGCGTTTTCCGTCTGGCAGAAGGTGTGAAAAAACGCAAGCAGTTTACGGTTCGCACAGTGGATATGAACGACGTCGAAGGCGAGATCGGGCGGATACAGGTCCTGCAAAACCGCGCGCTCGAACACCTGCCCGGTTTTGTGCCATATTCGCGTGAAGCCATTGAAGGAATGCTTCTGCCGCTCAAGGACCTGGCTGACCCGGATTTGATCCTTTTTGTGGAAGATGATGGAATGCCGGTTGGCTGGTTCCCGGCGATTCCCAATTTCAACGAGGTTTTGATCCATCTGAATGGGTTGCGTTACCCGTGGGATTATCTGCGGGCGTTGCGATACAGGAATTTGAAACCGCGCTGTCTATCCATTAAAAGCGCCGCCGTTTTGCCGGAATACTGGGATACGGGCGCGGCAATCCTTTTGTTTGCGGAGATGGGCAGGCGCGCCATTGCCAAAGGGTATCAATGGGCGGATCTGTCTCTTACCGGCGAAGATAACCCTGATACCTGGGATATTGCTCATCACATG
>DAOTXI010000593.1:0-1758 GCA_034435475.1 Anaerolineales bacterium | reverse complement strand
GAGAAGTGAGCCAAGTCAGAGCCGGGTCCCCACAGTACGGAGTGAAGCGGCTGTTCCACCTGTACGCCTTTCGGAACGTAGAGCAGAACGCCATTTTCAGAAAGCGCCGAAGCCAACGCTGCAAACTTGCCATCTTCCGGCTTGACCACCTGTCCGATAAACTTCTTGAGCAGGTCAGAATGATTCTTTTCATCGGTGCGGAAGTCGGTGAAGATCACGCCTTTTTTGGCGAGCGATTCATCCAAGTCCACGTTGGAGCCGCCGGGCAGCAGAGTGATCTGCCCGCCGTGTTGGTCGCCGGTTAATGGCTTGAGCAATTGGTCAGGCACAACGGGCAAGTCTTCAAACGCTCCCGCTTTGGGGAGTTTGAAATCAGAAGCGGGCAGCAAACGCAGATCGGTGCGGCGCCAGGCTTCGTCTGTGGCGGTGGGGAAGGAAAGCTTCTGGAACGAATCCCAGGCTTCGGCGTGGAATGAGGCGAGTCCGTTCGCGGAGGAAACATCTGCCTGCGTAAAGTTAAATTCCTTCGCGGATGTCTCTGCGCGTCTTCCTCTTGATACGGTTACTTTGGGTTTCTCTTGCATAGATATACCTGTAGGACAAACTTAAGTTTGTCTTACCCAATACTTCCTTCCATTTGAAGTTGAATCAAGCGGTTCATTTCTACCGCGTATTCCATGGGCAGTTCTTTGACGAGCGGTTCAATGAAGCCAGAGACGACCATGGTGGTAGCTTCTTCTTCGCTGAGACCGCGAGACATGAGATAGAAGAGTTGCTCCTCGCCCACTTTGCTGACCGAGGCTTCGTGACCGATGGTCACATCGTCTTCATCAATTTCGATGTAGGGATAGGTGTCGGAGCGGGATTGCGGGTCGAGCAAGAGCGCGTCACAAACCACGTTGGACTTGACGCCCTTTGCGCCTTTATAGACCTTGAGCAAGCCGCGATACGAAGCGCGTCCGCCGCTCTTGGAAATGGACTTGGATGTGATCTTGCTGGTGGTGTTGGGCGCAAAGTGAACCATCTTGGAACCGGCATCTTGAATCTGGCCGACGTTGGCAAATGCCATCGAAAGCATTTCGCCGTGCGCGCCGGGTTCCATTAAATAGCAGGAGGGATACTTCATCGTAACCTTCGAGCCGATGTTGGCATCAACCCATTCGTGAGTGCCATTCTCGAAGACTTTGGCGCGCTGAGTTACGAGGTTGTAAACGTTGGTTGACCAGTTCTGAATGGTCGAGTAGCGTGAGCGTGCGCCCTTCTTGACAATAATCTCGATCACGCCAGAGTGAAACGAGTCGGTGGTGTATTGCGGCGCAGTACAACCTTCCACATAATGCACGGATGCGCCTTCGTCCACGATGATGAGGGTGCGTTCAAACTGACCGACGTTGGCAGTGTTAAGGCGAAAGTAGGCTTGCAAGGGCAAATCAACATGCACGCCTTTGGGGACGTACACAAATGAACCGCCAGACCAAACCGCAGAATTCAACGCGGCGAATTTGTTATCTTCGATCGGAACGACAGTACCAAAATATTCACGGAAAAGATCGGGGTGTTGGCGCAGTCCATCTTCAATCGAGAGGAAGATCACGCCTTTTTCTTCAAGGTGCTTTTGAATAGAGTGATAGACCATCTCCGATTCGTATTGCGCGCCAAGACCGGCAAGGAACTTCTGCTCGGCTTCGGGCACACCCAGTTTATCGAAGGTGCGTTTGATGTCGTCGGGAACATCGTCCCAGGATTTTACCTGCTTCT
>DAOTXI010000592.1:0-6453 GCA_034435475.1 Anaerolineales bacterium | reverse complement strand
GCGGCGGCTTGGGAACTAGAGCAAGCCATTCTCCGCGAAGGAGCCGATACCGTCGCCGCTTTCATCGCCGAACCTGTCATGGGCGTCGGCGGCGTGATCGTTCCACCCGACGATTATTTCCCGCTTGTTCGCCAGATCTGTGATAAATATGAAGTCCTCTTCATCGCGGACGAAGTCATCACCGGCTTTGGGCGCACGGGGGAATGGTTCGCGCTCAAGCATTGGAACGTGAAGCCCGATATTCTCTCGTTTGCCAAAGCCATCACCAGCGGATACGCTCCGCTCGGCGGCATTCAAATCTCAGATGAAATTCGTGAGACGATGGAATCGGCGGCGGATACCGAGGCATACATGCACGGCTATACTTATTCGGGTCATGCCATGGCGTGCGCAGTGGGTTTGAAAAACCTCGAAATCATGGAGAGCGAGGAATTCCCCAAACGCGCGCGTGAATTGGGTAAACGTCTGCTCAAAGGTTTGAAGAAGCTCGAAGAATTCTCCTTCGTTGGAGATGTGCGCGGACTTGGTTTGGTCTGCGGCGTGGAGATCGTCTCCGATAAAAACACCAAAGCCGCCGACCCCGCCACCGCCATGAAGATTTTCAAGGCTGCCGAAGCGCACGGGCTGCGCTCGCGTCCACTTGGTAATACGCTGGCATTCTCGCCCCCGCTCTCCATCACCGAAGATGAAGTGGATGAGATCGTGAAGCGCTTGGGCGCGGCGATGGATGGAGTATCGTAATACGTGATACGTAATGCGTGATCTTTACGAATTACGTATCACGCATTACGTTTAGCTCAACACATTTATGTCCGTCTACCTTCACGACATCCCTCTCTCTCAGGCAAGAGACCGTCTGCGCCAAGCCTTGCAGGAGGCTGATCTTTGGCGTGTTCTCGGCGTGGAAGAAATTCCACTCGACGAAAACGCGCTGGGACGGGTGACCACTGAACCGATCTGGGCGGAGATCTCTTCGCCGCATTACCACGCCTCTGCCATGGACGGTTTTGCCGTCCGCGCATTGGCGACCAATGGGGCGATGCCGTCCGCGCCCGTCAGTCTTTTCACCGGACCCGAAGCGCAGTATGTGGATACGGGCGATCCGCTGCCAGAGTGGGCGAATGCGGTCATCCCGATTGAAAACGTCGAGTCGCTGGACGAGAACGACCAGATCACATCCGAGATTCGCAATCCCAAATCTATTCGCATTCGCGCGTCCGTTGCGCCGTGGAGTCATGTTCGCCCATTGGGAGAGGATATTGTCGCCACGCAGTTGGTCTTGCCCGCGGGGCATGTGCTGCGTCCCGCTGATTTGGGCGCGATCGCCGCATCGGGTCATCAGACGATCAAGGTATCGCGCAAGCCAAAGGTGGCTATTTTGCCAACCGGCACAGAACTTGTTCCCATTGGTTCCAAACTCAAAGCGGGCGATATTCTTGAGTACAACTCGCTTGTCCTTGCGGCGCAGATCAAGAACATGGGCGGCGAGCCAACCCGTTACCCGATCACCAAAGATGATTTTGATCTGATTTGCGAGCGTGTTGCCGAAGCCGCCCAAACGCATGATCTTGTTTTGCTCAACGCCGGTTCTTCGGCTGGGGCAGAGGATTTTTCTTCACGCGTCGTTGAAAAATTGGGCACGTTATTGGTTCACGGCGTGGCGGTCCGTCCGGGACACCCTGTAATCCTGGGGACAATCAATCGTCAATCGCAATTTGAAAATCGTAGATCTGCCGACCTGACACCTGAAACTTGGAACCTGACACCGATCATTGGCGTTCCCGGCTACCCCGTCTCTGCCGCTCTCACCGTGGACATCTTCCTTGAATCCGTCATCGCCAAATGGCTGGGACGGCGTCCTTTGGAGTTGCCCATCGAAGAAGCAACGCTCACGCGCAAGTTGGTCTCGCCTGCGGGCGATGATGACTTTGTCCGCGTGGTGGTTGGGAAGGTGGGCGATAAACTGCTGGCGGCTCCGCTTTCACGTGGGGCGGGGGTGATTACTTCATTGGTGCAGGCTGATGGGCTGGCGCTCGTCCCGAGCGGTGTGCAAGGCATGGAAGCGGGCGAGAAGATTCAAGTGCGCATGTACCGTACTCGTAATGAGATCGAGAAGACCATCCTGGCAATTGGGTCGCATGATCTCACGCTCGACCTGATTGCGCAATTTCTTGCGGAAAAGAATAGAAGGCTCGCTTCGGCAAACGTCGGTTCGCAGGGCGGGTTGGTGGCGCTGCGGCGCGGTGAGGCGCACATTGCCGGGTCACACTTGCTCGACCCGAAAGATGGCACATATAACATTTCGTACATCCGCCAGTATATGCCGGGTATTCCGGTGAAGGTTGTTGCGTTGGTGGGGCGCGACCAGGGTTTGATCGTTAAGAAGGGAAACCCAAAGGGAATCAAAAATTTGAAGGACCTGACCAGCCCCAGGCGGAGTGCTGAGCCGGGTCGAAGCATCCAGTTTGTGAACCGTCAGCGCGGCGCGGGTACGCGCGTCCTATTGGATTATCACCTGGGTCAGTTAAATATCCCGCCGGAGACCATTCCCGGCTATAATCAGGAAGAGTATACCCATCTTGGTGTTGCATCGGCGGTTGCGTCGGGGCGCGCAGATTGTGGGATGGGTATTGCCGCCGCTGCGCAGGCGCTGGATTTGGATTTCATCCCGCTCTTTCAGGAACGATATGATCTGGTTGCCCCAAAGCGCTTTGCGGAAGATGAATTGCTTGCGCCTCTCTTTGACCTTTTGGCTGATCTTCGTTTCAGGGAGTCGGTTGCCGCTTTGAACGGATATGACGTGTCTGTGATGGGCACGGTAATTTTGGAGGATTGAATGACTGAAGGTTTGATCATTGACGATAACCGCCAGACGGCGGACGCTCTTCAACAGATGATGGAGTTGCTGGAACTGCCTGCGCGGGTAGCGTATGGTTCCGCTGCGGCGATGTCTGTGCTGGCGAGCACGGTCCCGAATTTTATCTGTCTCGATATCAACATGCCCGGCGTGGACGGCACGGAAGTGCTGGCGTACATCCGCCGTGAGCCGCGTTTGATGAAGGTCCCGGTCATCATCATTACATCCGATGACCAACCCGAAACCCGCCAGCATGTGATGCGCGGCGGCGCGCAGGCGATGATTATCAAACCGGTGACCATCGAGATGCTGGAAGGCGCGTTCAAGAAAGCCGGAGTGCCGATGAAATAAACGGCTGAAATCCAGCCTGAAAAAAGATGCCTCACTCCGAAGTTGATTTTCGCGGGTGGGGCATCTTTTAATTTCCCATACGCAGTAGCGCGAGATTTATCTCGCGTTTTAGGGCGACATAAATGTCGCGCTACGAGGAAACTGTGTAAGGTAAGTTTTTAATTTGCGGGCTTTATAGTCAAGGCGCAACCATGTATCACTTCAACATCACGGAGCGGGCCAGGGGATTTCGGCTGGCAGTGAAAAGCCGTGTTTTTCCACAGTGTATATCCTTCCCCAGGAGGGGGCGGCGCATCCGGCTTCATCCTTGACGTCGTAACTGGTGATGTCCTGTTCGGGGAAGGAATCCGTCCACCAGATGTAAGCGCCGTTCTGGCAGACGAAGGCTTCGATCAGGTAGCCGCGGTCGTCGTCGGCGGTCATCTTTACCTGACTCCAGGTGATGGTCACTTCATCGCCGTTGCGGACCGCCTGAACATTCTGCGGCGGACCGTACATATTGCTTCCGATGCGCTGTAAATCGGGCTCGAATTTTTGAAGCGCGCTGACATCCCCGACGACATCCACAACCGAGGGGGCGACCCAGCAGGAGTAGGTGATCTTGTCGAATTGAACGTATAACCAATTGCTGTACATGGCGCGGTATCGTACCGTTCCCTTGTCACCGGAGTAGAGGTCGGCGGCGTGGAGATAAGCGGCAGACGGACCGTAGCGGCAATGCGCCTGTTTGTTGACCGTGACAGTCGGCGCTCCGGGTGTATCGGTTGGGGCGGTGGTGGGAGTGTCGGTGGGCGCGGGCGTGAAGGTGAGGGTGGGCGTCAGCGATGGCGCGGGAGTGGCGGTGATGTATACAATGATCGGCGTTGCGGTTTCCGTAGGGGCGGCTGGATTGGCGGGAGCGCCGCATCCGACGAGAACGAAGACTACAGATAAAACCAATGGGACGATTCTTTTCATTTGAAATTCTCCAATAAAGTTCGAGTGTTTTCGCCAAGCGCTTCGTTGGCGTACCCGCCTTCCATGATGATCGCGGTCGGAAGGTTTAACCCTGCGATGCGTTTTCCGATCTCTCCAAATCCTTCTTTTGTAACGTGGAATTTTCCCAATGGGTCGCCGTCGTAGGTATCCGCGCCAAAGGAGAGGACGAGATATTCCGGAGCAAAGTTGCGGATCATAGTTAACGCATTTTCGAGCGCGGCGAGATAGCCTTCATTCCCGGTGTCTTTTGGTAATGGAAGGTTTTTGTGAAATCCCTGCCCCGCGCCAGCCCCGGTTTCATCGGCAAAGCCGATGTAGTGTGGGTATTCATAATCCGGGTCACCATGGATGGAAATGGTCAGGACGTCGCTCCGTTCATAGAAGATGTCCTGAGTCCCATTCCCGGCATGGTAGTCAATGTCGAGCAGGGCGGTCCTGCCTCTTTCTGAAAGCCAGTTCGCGGCGACGGAGGCGTTGTTGATAAAGCAATACCCGCCCGCGTAATCCTTCCCGGCGTGGTGACCGGGCGGGCGGCAAAGGGCAAAAGCAGACCGTTGACCGTGGACGACAGCCGACGCTGTACTCAAGGCGATGTTCGCAGAAGTTAATGCCGCTTTGTATGTGCCTGCCACAATGCAGGCGGAAAGGTCCATCATGTAATAGCCGCCGCGCCCGTGCAGTGAACTGGTGGGGCGGGATGCCCGCCGCAACGCGAATGTCGCGGGCAGGAAGGCTTCCGTTTCCGGCGAAGATGAAACCCTGGGGTCAGAAGCCAGCCACTCGTCCCAGCAGGAGGCGATGAAGTTGATATATCCCCGGTCGTGGATTGCTAGGATCGGGTCGAGTCCGAAATCCTCCGGCTTTGCAAAATCCGCCCAGTCCACGGTTTTGAGCGCTGATAAAATTCTATCCATGCGGTCGGGGTTTTCGTAATAGGGCACGCGCATCCCACCGTCGAAGACCTCGAAGGGCGGGTAATGATTGCGGTGTTCCTCGGAATAATATATTTTCATGGTAAGACAATTTTACCCTTATGCGTCTTTGTGTGATGGAGGAACAAATGGAACTATTCGAAGCAATTCATGGAAGGATGACGGTGGGAAAAGTGAAACCGGACGCCCTGCCGCGGGAAACGATCGAAAAATTATTGAGCGCCGGGGCGCAGGCGCCGAACCACCACAAAGCGCGTCCGTGGCGATTCGTGGTCTTGACCGGCGATGGGCGAAAAAAACTTGGCGATGTAATGTCCGCTTCTTTCGCGGACCGGAATCCGGGCGCGCCAACCGAAGGCTTGGACAAGACCCGGGCTTTGCCGCTTCGCGCCCCCGTGGTGATCGCTGTCGGCGCGGATAAACCCGGTGAGCCGAGGATCATCGAAGTGGAGAATATCTCGGCGGCTTCTGCGGCGTGCCAGAATATCCTGCTGGCGGCTCATGCCCTGGGGCTGGGCGCGATCTGGCGGACGGGTGAGTGGGCGAGAGATGTTAAGGTGAAGGAATTCCTCGGCTTTGCCCCCGACCAGCACATCGTCGGGTTCATCTATGTTGGGTATCCCGACGTTATGCCGGAACCTTATACGCGCATCGGTTTCGAAGACCGGGTTACCTGGCTGGATTGAGTGATGGGTAAGTAACTGATGTTACACGAAACGTCCCGAAGGTTCCCGTAAATCATGCCTGTTTTCCGTTCCAACCTTCGGGACAGTGCGTAAGGTGAGTAAGTAAAAAGAAACGAGTAACGTGGACTACCCTCGTTACTCGTTTCTTTATGCCGGCTCTTATTTCTCTCTATTCTTTGAATTTCTTCTCCCCTGCTTCGACGCGGATGTTCAAAACATTTTCCCTGGGCGGAATGGGACATGTGGCATAAGGCGTGTAGGCGCAGGGCCAGTTGTTGGCAAGGTTAAAATCCAGGACGATCTCGTCCCCTTCCGGCGGCGGGAGATAGAACCGGCGTCCGCCTCCATAGGTTGTGTCGTTATTTGTGGCATCTTTGAAATTGAACAGCAATTCATTCCCGCTTTGTTCGGCTTCGAGCGTGCATTCCCTGTCGTTCAGGGTGAAGCGCGCTTGACCCATAAAATAGGTCGGGACTTCGGTGCCTATCCCCTCGGTTCTGATCGTCGGTATTGGCGGGTCGTAGCGGACATATCTTGCAGTGATTTTATGGCGCGGGTCGGGAGGGTAATACTTGAACCCGTTGAATCCTTTTTTCAATTCAGCTTCCCGGTCCCAAACCCGGACGAGGGTATCCTCTCCGCGCACGAT
>DAOTXI010000591.1:0-5637 GCA_034435475.1 Anaerolineales bacterium | reverse complement strand
GGGCGGGCGGCAGGGCGGCGAGGTCGAGCGGAGAGATACCGCCTTCCTTCTGCCTGTCCTTGATTTCCTTGTCGAGCCTGTCAAACAATCCGGGCATAATCGCCTCCCTCAATACAACTCAGGCATGCTGATGGGTTCGGGTTGCGGCTCGCATTCGCCGCACCAGATGACGTTGGCGACCGCCAGCCCCTTGGGGGTGTTGTTCGCGCCAACGAACATGGTGATGAACGTGGACATGGTCGCGGCGTGATCCTTGCATACGAACCGTCCGCAGAACGCGCAGGACGCGCGGGGTTCCTCTTCACAATGCCAGCATTTCATGGGGATGCCCTCTCTTTATTATGCGTTCAGGATGAACGGCACAACATCTTTCAACGCCTTCGACCATTCGTGGTCGGGATAGCACAACGAGAACAGGTCGCGGCTGGCGTTTTCAGCCATGTCGAACGAAAGCGGCAGGACGCTTGTAACTGTCGCGTCGAACTTCGATGCGATCTCCGCCTTAAGCGCCGCCGGGTCGTGCTTGGGCAGGGCTTTGTTCACCAGCAGTAACAAATTGGGAACATCCAAACTGCGGGCAATATCCACGGTCACCGCCGTTCCTTGCAAGTCCTGATTATCGGGGCGCAGGATGATGATCAGCACATCGGATGTAGCGATGGAAAGCAGGGTCTCCTCGTTCAAGCCGGGATGCGTATCAATGAACAGGTAATCGAGATCGAACTCACTGATGGCGGTCTGCAAACCTTCGTTCAATGCGTTGAAGTCAATGCCTTCCTTGAGAATCTTGCTGATCTCGCCGCCTTTGATGCTGGATGGAAAAAGGAAAAGGTTACTGCCTTTCAACTGGGCGCGTCCCTCTCCCTGGCCGGGGTGTTCCCCCACCGGAAAACCCACCTCGCGGATGCTCGCCGCTCCGTGTAAAAAGTCATTGAGGGTTTTGCCCATTTTCTGCTCGTCCAACCCAAACAGGACGTGAATGCCGGGAGATTGAATATCCGTATCCACCACGCCCACGCGTTTACCCGCCAGAGCGACCTGCGCCGCCAGGTTGGCTGTGGTGTTCGATTTGCCCGTCCCCCCGCGAAACGAATGAATGGATACGATCTTTCCGTCGCTCATCATGCCTCCAGGTATTTTGGGTGGTTTGTCAAAAACAATATCAAAGTAATGCGACATTAATGTCGCGCTACATTTTCGATTACAAGCCTTGGCGTTTCTTGCGAATGGTCTGCGCCTGTTCCTTCAAGCGGGCATAAAACTCTGTGCCGGTGATCTCTTCAAATTCCTTCTTGCGGCGTTCCTGGTCAATCTCGAACGCGAGTTTCTCCACCTGTTGTTTCAAGCCTTCTTCGCGCGCCTTGACCTTTCTCACCATCGAATAAAACGCCGAAAGCAACTGCGCCGCCTTGTCGTCGTCCGTGCCGGGCTGATCTTCAACCGGCTGGATCTGCTCCAAAAAAGAATAATCACCTTCTGCCGTTTTCTGCGACCAATCAATCACCTTTTCGATGTAGGTCGTCGAAAAACGCAGGCGGTGCGAAAATCCGCGCAAAATTCCAAGCGACACATCCAGTCGATCGTTGAGCAGGTCGAAGAAGGCATCCTTGGTCATCTCCAACGCCTCGACCTCGTCCAACGCCATCGCGCCCGCCGAACGCGGACGTTCATCCACCAATGCCAGTTCGCCGATGGTTTCGCCGGGTCCGACCTTGTTGATGATGATCTCCTCGCCGCGCGCATCGGTGGTGACAATCTTCAAATGCCCTTCGAGAATGAGAAAAAATGAATCGGCAGGGTCGCCCTTGCGCATCAGGGTATTGCCGCCAGGAAACCGCCGCAGGGTTGTCTTTGCCGCCACCGCTTCAAGAGCATCCTTCGACAACTGCCCGAAGAAATCCGCGTTGTGGATTTTTTCCAACACATTGTCAATCATGATTTGGATTCCTCTTCCGCGGGGGGCGACTCTCGCAGCCGTTCCGTTACCCGGTCCCAAAGCCCGCCTCCTTTTTGACCCAAGCCTGCCGCGGCGATACGGGCATTAAGCAAACTCCAGATCTGCAAATCTGAACTCAAGTACACCTCGCGCACCATCATCATGCAGTAGGCGCCGACCTGGGTGCGGAGTTGGTTGATGTCCCGCACCAGACCTCCGATGATCTCTTCGATCTCCCTCTTGCGCGCCTCGCTGGAGGCGGTTTCGATCAATTTGCGTTTGATGCCGATCTCCGCCTGTTTGTAGATCAGGCTTCGCACAAGCGATGTCGTCTCCACGCCAAATCTCGCTTCGATGGGTTTCAGCAATTCGTTGATCGTCTCGATATTGCTGACCACGCGCGTTTCCTCCCGCGTAACACGGTCTGCCATGCCCAGTTTTTCCGCCACCCATTCCTTTTGCACCTGCAACCCGCGCTTGATGATGAACCAGATCAGCGCGACACCGATCACGCCGTAAGCGATGGCAAACGCCAGAAACGTCCCGGCATTAACCATGGTATTGAATAGCGCATGGAACAGGATCGCCAGCGCATACCCGCCAAAAATGGCGAACAGCCCCCTGCCCCTTCTCTTTTCGCCCCGCGAGTATGCCAGCGCCGTGCCGATCAACCCGCTGCCTGTGGCATGGACCAGGTTCGTGGAAAATACGCGCACCACGGCAATCGTCAGGGCGAGTTCCGGTCTCCCGGTCACATATTCGATGTTTTCGATCAAGGCAAACCCGATGCCCGCGCCGAAACCGTATAACGCGCCGTCCACCACATAATTGAAATCGGCCCGGGTGACGAAGTAAATCAGAATCAGCGACTTGAGAATCTCCTCGGCAAACGGCGCCACCCCGCGGATGATCTGTTCGCGCGTCGCAAGCCCCGCATCCGCGACCGAACGATTGACCCATACCGCAAGCATGTAGGCAACAAGACCGAAGATCAGGGTGAGGATGTTCCTGTTGAATTTTGCGGTCTTATGCAGGTCGAACCGGCGCAGGAGTACCAGAAAAACGACCGGACCGATTAAAGCGATGAAAATCGAAACCGCCAATACCATGTGGAAATCTTACCTTATCTGTATATGCCCCGCAAGGACGAGAACGCGGCTGCAACGCATTGCAGCCGCGTTCATTTGTATTTATGTCAGCGCATGATGGCGAAATCTGAAAATTGTTCGGCGATTTGATCGTAACAAACTCCGCCCTCTCCACACCTGTCTACTTGCGGGAAAACCAATACACAACCAGAAGCGCCAGAACCAATCCGGCCACGATATAAAAATTACCTCCGGTTAATGCCGCCCCCGCCACCGCAGACCCCGGAGACTGCAAAAAGGGCAGGGCAACCACAGCTACAACCAACACCATAACCGCCGCAAATAGCAAAGCGTTTTGGGGGTTGGATTGAAAATCAAAAAGCCGCTTCCAAATGGACGATTTGACCGCCTGCGCCTCTTCGCGCTTTGCCCGGGCTTTGAAGCGCACCAGCATTTGCTTTGCCATGGCGTCCGTTTGTGTTTTGGGAGGGAAGGCATGGGTCACACGGAGAACCGTCTGCTGAAGGCGAAGCAGGTCCTCGTCTGAGGCGGAAGCGATGGGGGCCGTTTCACCGCCGAGCAACCGGTCGGTAAAATCCGCAAGCCTGGCATCGGTTTCGGTGAATTCATTCTCGTGATCCATGATTAAGTCTCCAGATGGGTACGAAGCGCGGCGACCGCCCGGCGGAACAGGGACTTGGCCGCTTCGAGGTTTTGCCCGTTATGTTCCGCGATTTCATTGAACTGCATATCCTCTGCAAAACGGAGTAATAAAACCTCCCGGTAGTTTTCAGGCAGGTGTTGAAGCGCCCGCTGGAGAAAGATGCGGTCTTCCATGGATTGAGAGGTACCGCCCGTCACCTGGCTGAGCGCATCCGAAAGCGGCGCGAGTTGGGGTTCCTGTTTGCGGGTGCGCTTGCGGTAATACTCCGCGACCTTGTGATTGGTCAACGTCCGTAGCCAGGTCCCAAGTTTGGCGTCGCCGCGAAAAGAGGAAAGCGACCTCATTGCCGCAAGGAATATCTCCTGGGTCACGTCTTCCACGTCGCTCTCCGGGATCACATACCGCACCCGGTTGTAGACCCTGGGATGGTGGCGAAGGTAAAGAAGGTCAAACGCCTCATTGTTCCCATCCTTGTAACTCTGGATGAGCAACTCGTCGCTTGGGTCCTGCGGAGAAACCGGGTTGTTTTGCATATATTCAGTCGTCATGGTCGGTAAAAACGGGTTGTTGAATTCGGGATTTAATATAACATAAGCAGAGCGGAATTGCGTCGAGGGTTTGCGCACACGGTCATGGCTCAAAAGAGTCGAATTTTTTGGCCGGGCAATCCCTGTATTGTTTCCAAACAGAAGAAGCGGAAACAAATACCTTGAAACGGTAACCGAGCCCGCGCTACCTATTTTCGGTATAGTTAGGCTATAATAATCGAAAATCATTTCAGGTTAGACAAGACTAACATAAATTTGGAGAAGGCGCATGTCCAAAATCATTTCAGTTCATTCCTTCCGCGGCGGGACGGGCAAATCAAATACCACTGCCAACCTTGCGGCATTGCTTGCCATGGAAGGCGCGCGCGTGTGCGTCGTGGATACCGATATCAACTCCCCCGGAATCCACGTCCTGTTCAACCTCGACGAAGCGGATATGGAACACTCCCTCAACGATTACCTGTGGGGCAAATGCACCATCGAGCAGGCGGCGCAGGATGTAACCGGGCACGTCGGCGCGGAGGTCAAGGGGCAGATCTTCCTGATCCCGTCCAGCATCAAAGCCGGTGAGATCGCCCGCATCCTGCGCGAAGGCTACGATGTCGGCTTGCTGAACGACGGCTTCCGCGATGTGATCGAAAAACTGAAACTGGATTATCTGTTGATCGACACCCACCCCGGTCTGAACGAAGAGACCCTGCTTTCCATCGCCATTTCCAATTCATTGGTCATCATCATGCGCCCCGACCAGCAGGACTACCAGGGAACTGCCGTGACGGTGGATGTGGCGAAGAAACTGGATGTGCCAAACCTGCTCATCCTCGTAAACAAGACCCCCAGCAATCTCGACCTGGAAGAAGTCCGCTCCCGCGTGGAACAGACCTACGAAGCGAAGGTTGGCGCCATCCTGCCGCACTCGGACGAAATGATGATGCTTGCAAGTTCCGGCATCTTCACCGTCCAATACCCCGACAATACCGTGACCAAGGGCTTGCGCAACCTGGTGGAACTCCTCAAAGCCAATTGAGGGCAGCCAGAAAGTAGGCGACGTGACAAATCCGCTTTTCGAGAAGGCAATCAAGGAATTGCAGTCGAGCCAGGAGGATATCCGTCCTTCTGACGTGCCCTTCCTGCCCGAACCTTTGCGTTCTGCTGTAAACTTTGTCGTGCGCCTCAAACGCTTCAGCCTGACCGAATTCCACGAAAAACTTCCGGAGTTCACCCGCGACGAAGCAAAGCGCATCGCCGACCTGCTTGTACAACGCCGCCTGTTCGACCTTTCGCGCTTTGCCACCGAAGAGGAACCGTACTACGAAGCCCGCCTCTCCGCCATGACCCGCCCGCTCACGCGACCGCCGTCTGATATTTGGAAGAAGATTGATTGACATTCCACCCGTCTGC
>DAOTXI010000590.1:0-5235 GCA_034435475.1 Anaerolineales bacterium | reverse complement strand
GGGTTAACTTTAGTCGTATCAGGATAGAAATACCGCTGTATTGTTTTGCCTCTTTGAAAATGAAACGGAGGAAGAATGCGGATTCGAGTTGTGAGTTCGGGTATTGTTTCGGGGGTGTTCTGCCTGATTGCGTTGTGGTTTCCCTGGTACATGATCGAACCGGCGGGTTTTGTTCAGGATTGGTCGTACCAAAATGAGGCGGCTTCCTTCCCTGAGTGGCTTGCGATGGCGGTCTATGGCTTCTGCGCGTTGACGATCTTTTCCTTCGGCTGGGTGGCGGCGCGCTGGAATTGGGCGAAGACCTGGCGCAGCAGTCTGCTGGCGGGGGCGGGTTCGGGGTTGATCGCCGGATGCATCATTTACGATTTCATCGGGGCGTTCCGTTTTGGGATGTTGGGGCAGGTGGAAATTCTGAAAGTGTTTTATCAGGAGGTGGGGGAGACGCAGGGGTTGACCTTGCTGGTCGATGCGATTTCGCAAACGGCAAACCTGATCTATATAAATTTCATTGTCGTCGTGCTTGCCAGCGTTATTCTCGGCGCTTTGGGTGGACTTGCTTCCAGCCTCGACCTTGAGGATGTGTGGGGTAAACCGCCTCGAAACCCGGACCCGTGGCTGTTCCGGCTCCCGGCGTATTCATTATCTCTGACTGGCTATCTTTGCCTGATTGTCATGATCGCAGCATTGGTTCTTTTGCAAGAATCCGTAGTGAACGTCGGTATCGAGAATGAATTGACCAGTGTCAGCGTACCGCCCATTTTCCTTACTTTTATTGCCTGTTTGGGATGTATCGCAATGATTCTGCCGCCGGTTACGATGACGTGGGGCTGGGGAATGAAGGCTTGGAAAACCGCAGGATTATGGAAGTGGTTATATGGAGCATGGTTGGCGGTTACAGCCCTTATTGTAGGTTCGGTCGTCAATAATTTAGTCCGGTACAGCGGAGCGAGATTCGTACTTACAATGACAGGTCCGTATTTTGCCTTTTTGACAGGAGGCGTGGTCATTGGGGCCCTGTTACTTGGATTCTTATCCGGGTTTATCAGCGAGCCAGCTGCGCCGACGACCGAGAAACACAAGTTTTATGACTGGCTCGGGTATGCGTTGACCCAGGGAATCCTCGGCGGGACGCAGCTTTTCATGTCGGTTACGGCGTATGCGCTTGTTTTGACGCTTGTTACCATCGAGAACATTCCCCACCTGACTCAAATCGGGACCGTTGAACTATCCCCCGCGGAACAGGTGATTCAGTTGTTCAAGGTCATGTCGGGAGCCGCGCAGGGAGTGATGCTGGTCTCAGCCGTGGGAGGCTGGCTCTTTGCTTTGATCGTCCTGCTGTTTCGTAAATTTCTCAAGATCAAGCCCGCTCCCGTTGCAAACCCGGATATACCCGCGTTTACTTCCTGACACTATCCATCTAAAAATATCTCTGGTATAAACCCATTCATGTTGGAACGCTTACAAAAATTATTGGCACAGGCTGGCTATGGTTCGCGCAGGGCTTGTGAAGAATATATCATCGAGGGGCGGGTCTCGGTCAACGGAAAGGTCGCTGTATTGGGGCAGAAAGCGGACCCGGCGGCTGATACGGTCACAGTAGACGGCAAGGCTTTGGCGAAGCGCGAGGCGCTGACCTACATCGCCTTGTACAAGCCGCGGAATGTATTATCCGCCGCGGAGGGGCAGGATGACCGCAAAATCGTCCGCGATTTGATTCCTGTGACGGGTCATCTTTACCCGGTGGGGCGGCTCGACTTCGACTCCGAGGGTTTGATCCTGATGACCAATGACGGGGAGTTGACGAATAAGTTGACGCATCCGCGTTATGGGCATGAGAAGGAATATCGCGTTCTGCTGGCTCGCAAGCCAGACAGCAAACAACTCGAAGCCTGGCGTCGCGGGGTGGTCCTTGAAGATGGCGACAAAACCCAACCTGCCCATGTCAATTTCCTTTCGGCAAGCGGCAGGGGCGCGTGGATTCGTGTGGTGATGGGCGAGGGGAAGAAACGCCAGATCCGCGAGGTGGGGAAATTGTTGGGCTTGCCTGTTGTGCGCATCATCCGCACGCGGATTGGGACGCTTAAATTAGGCACCCTCAAACCCCGTGAGTGGCGATACCTGACCGAAGATGAAGTCAATGCATTGCGTGGCAGGGATGTGCCGAAGATGGAACGGAAACCACGCCCCAATTCCCAGGCGCGACGAAAGTAATCTTTCTCGAATTCCGTTCATTTTCCCTTGACTCTCGCCCCGGTAAACCTTAGAATTTGTATTACAAATTAACGGATACCCGGGAAGAGACTCTTTTGTGGGTGTGACTATGGTCGCGTTACTGACGACTAAAGTCGTCACTACGATTGGGCGCCGAAGGTGCAAATCTGGAGACATGGCGAAACCAGATGAATCTCTCAGGCAAAAGGACCCTGCATCCGCTTCCACTCTGGAAAATCCCTAAAGGGCGATGCCCGCAAGGGATACCGACGGTGTAAATTTAGATGGTCAGAGAACAGATGAATAGAGAATGGTTCGGCGCAATAAACTAATCTCTATTTTCCAGTCTCTAATCTCTAAACCAATCTCTCAGGTTCCATTACAGAGGACGCGCGATTAATAAAACTGCGCGTCCTCTTTTGATTCGCCGCCAACAAGTACCGCAAAATTTACTTTGCGGTACAAAACCAACAGGAGATAACTTATGAATACCCCTTCCAACCTCAAGTACACCAAATCCGATGAATGGTTTGACCCCGCCACAGGCGCGATAGGGATCACCGACTTTGCCCAGAACCAGCTTTCAGACATCGTCTTCGTTGAAATTCTCGTGGACGAAGGAGAAGAAGTGGCCGCTGGCAAAGCCATCGCTTCGGTGGAATCGGTGAAGGCTTCGGCTGAAATTTATTCGCCTGTGGCTGGCAAAGTCAGCGCGGTGAACAAGGGACTCTCTGACAAGCCCGAAACCCTCAACAGTGACCCTTTCGGTGAAGGCTGGATGATCAAGGTCGAAGGCGCTTCTGCCGATGGCTTGATGGACTCTGCCGCCTACGAAGCCGATTGTGCGGGAAGAGCGCATTAGTAACTGGTAATTGGAGATTGGTAATTACCAATCTCCAATTACCATTCGGAGCAAACATGACCTACATCCCAATCTCCCCAAAAGAACGGGATGCGATGCTGGAGAAAGTCGGCGTAAAGTCGCTGGACGATCTCTTTGAGGCGATCCCCGCCAAGCACCGCTTCCCCACACTTGACCTGCCCCCCGCGCTCACTGAAATGGAAGCCGCTGCTCACTTGAGCGATATGGCAGCCAGCAACGAGAATGTTCGGCAGGATTTGATCTCCTTCCTTGGCGCGGGCGCATATAACCATTACGTTCCCAGTGTTGTGGACCACATGCTTCGCCGCGGCGAGTTCTATACCGCCTACACACCCTACCAGCCCGAAATTTCGCAAGGGACCCTGCAAGCCATCTTCGAGTATCAATCGCTGATGACCAACCTCACCGGCATGGACGTTTCCAACGCGTCTCACTACGATGGCGCAACCGCCACCGCCGAAGCCGTGAACCTTGCCTATGCCCAGTATCGCGGCAAACGCAAAAAAGTTGTCATGTCGCCCACAGTCCACCCGCAGTATCGCGAAGTGATTCGCACCTACTCACAGGGTATGGGAATCGAAGAAGCGGGAGACGACCCCAACGTCGATCTTGAGGCGGGACCCGAAGGGTTGATGGCGCTTATAGATGACAAGACCATGCTGGTCGTGGTGCAATATCCCGATTTCTTTGGTCGCATCTACGACTACACCAAACTCATCGAAGATGCCCATGCCAAGGGCGCGCTCGTCTGCGTGGTGGCAAATCCCACCGCGTTGCTGATGCTCAAGACCCCTGGCTCGATGGGCGCGGATATCGTTGTGGGCGAAGCGCAGCCGTTCGGCATTCCGCTTTGGTATGGCGGACCCTACCTCGGATTCTTCACCACCAAGAAATCCTGCGTTCACAAAATGGCAGGACGCCTCATCGGCGAAACCGTGGACAACCGCGGCAACCGCTCATACGTGCTGACACTCACCGCGCGCGAACAACACATCAAACGCGAACGCGCCACCTCCAATATTTGCTCCAACCAGGGTCTGCTTGCGCTCGCCGCTTCGGTGTATATGTCTGTGCTTGGCAAACAAGGCTTGCAGGAAGTTTCAAACCTGTGCTACCAAAAAGCGCATTACGCCGCCAGCGAACTCAGCAAGATAGACGGCTTCGGCATGTGCTTCACCGATCCGTTCTTCCATGAATTTGTGTTGTGCTGTCCCAAACCCGCCAGCGAAGTCAATCAATACCTGCTGGATAATGGCATTCTCGGCGGTTACGATCTCGGCAACGATTATCCCTTGCTCAAGAATCATTTGCTCGTGGCAGTGACTGAAATGAACAGCAAAGAGGAAATTGACACCCTCGTTGAAATCTTAAAGGAGATGAAATAATGGCTACGATTATTGAACCGACCATTTTTGAACTCTCCTCCCCAGGGCGACGCGGCGTAACCATGCCCGCCTCAGACGTACCCGAAGTTGCCCTGCCTCCCAAAGATTTGCTACGCTCTGAGTTGCCCCTGCCCGAACTCGCCGAAGTGGACGTGGTGCGCCACTACATGAAACTCTCCACCTTCAACTACTCGGTGGATAGCGGCTTCTATCCACTTGGCTCCTGTACCATGAAGTACAACCCGAAGATCAACGAAGATACCTGCCGCCTGCCTGGCTTCCTGTTTACACATCCGTTACAACCTGTTGAAACCGTGCAAGGCAACCTTGCATTGATGTTTGAGACTCAGGAATGGCTTAAAGAGATCAGCGGCTTTGCAGGTGTCACCCTTCAGCCCGCCGCTGGCGCGCATGGCGAATTTACGGGCGTGTTGATGATGGCGGCGTATCACAAACTGCGCGGCGACACCAAACGCACCAAGATGCTCATCCCCGATGCGGCGCATGGCACAAACCCTGCCTCTGTCGGCATGTTGGGCATGAGCGTCGTCACCATCCCTTCGGATGCTCGTGGCAACGTGGACTTGGAAAAACTCAAAGCCGCCTGTGACGATACCGTGGTCGGCATGATGCTCACCAACCCCAACACCCTCGGCATGTTCGATGAACACATGGAAGAAGTTGTGAAGATGGTCTAGGACTGCGGCGGCTTGATGTACGGCGACGGCGCGAATCTCAACGCCCTGCTCGGCATCG